>JBIKHR010000180.1:0-6284 GCA_044362035.1 Polaromonas sp.
CCTTGCAAAAAGAACGCTGGGCTGCCGTTGTTGACGCGGTTGGCTCGCACACGCTGGCCAACGCCTGCGCGCAGACTGCTTATGGCGGCGTGGTCGCGGCCTGCGGGCTGGCGCAAGGCGCAGATTTTCCGGCAACGGTCATGCCTTTCATCTTGCGTGGCGTCACGCTGGCCGGCATTGACTCCGTCATGGCGCCACTGGCCCGCCGCCAGCTGGCTTGGCAGCGTCTGGCGCAAGACCTGGATCCGGCCAAGCTCGAACTGATGATCGAAGAAGTGCCGCTGGCACGTGCCGCCGAAAAAGCTGAAGACTTGATGCTGGGCAAAGTGCGTGGCCGCATTCTGGTCAAGATCCAGCCTTGAGCACAAACAGACAACAACTTTCCCGGAGACCCGAGATGAGCAATGCAAAGACCCCCATGAGCTACGCTGATTTTTACCGCTGGTCCATCGACCAGCCCGATGCGTTCTGGACTGAACAAGCCAAGCTGATTGACTGGTTCAAGCCTTTCGAGCGGGTCTGCAATTACGACAAGCCGCCGTTCGCCCACTGGTTTGAAGGCGGCCTGAGCAACCTTTGTCACAACGCCGTAGACCGCCACCTTCAAGAGCGCCCCGACCAGGCCGCGCTGATCGCTATCTCGACCGAGACCGGCAGCGAAAAAAGCTACAGCTTTGCTGAGCTGCACCGGGAAGTCCAGCGCATGGCCGCCAGCCTGAAGGCGCTGGGCGTGCAAAAGGGCGACCGCGTGCTGATTTACATGCCCATGGTGGCTGATGCTGCTTTTGCCATGCTGGCCTGCGCGCGCATAGGCGCCATTCACTGCGTGGTCTTCGGCGGCTTTGCCAGCGGTTCGCTGGCCTCGCGCATTGATGACGCCACGCCCAAGGTCATCGTCAGCGCCGATGCAGGATCGCGCGGCGGCAAGGCCATGCCTTACAAGCCCCTGCTCGACGAAGCCATCAGGCTGGCCACGCACAAACCGGCTGCGGTGCTGCTGTCAGACCGCCAGCTCGCGCCCATGAATCTGGTGGCCGGGCGCGACCATTTGTGGTCTGAACTTCGCCAGCAGCACTTTGACGCGCAAGTGCCTTGCGAGCCGATGGCGTCCACCGACATCAGCTACACCATCTACACCAGCGGCACCACCGGCAAGCCCAAGGGCGTGCAGCGCGACACGGCCGGCTACACCGTGGCGCTGGCGGCCAGCATGAAGCACATTTTCGACGGCCGGGCTGGCGAAACTTTCTTTTCCACCAGCGACATCGGCTGGGTGGTCGGCCACAGTTACATCGTCTACGGACCGCTGATCGCTGGCATGGCCACCATCATGTACGAAGGCCTGCCCACGCAGGGCATGGACGGCCAGCCCAACGGCGGCATCTGGTGGAGCCTGGTCGAAAAATACAAGGTCACGGCCATGTTCAGCGCACCCACCGCTGTGCGCGTGCTGAAAAAGCAAGACCCGGCGCTGCTGAAAAAATACGACCTGTCGAGCCTGCGCGCCTTGTTCCTGGCCGGTGAGCCGCTGGACGAACCCACCGCCCGCTGGATCAGCGAAGGCTTGAGAGTGCCCATCATCGACAACTACTGGCAAACCGAAACCGGCTGGCCGCTGCTCACGGTGGCCAACGGCGTCGAGCAAACGATCAGCAAGTTTGGCAGCCCGGGCGTGCCCATGTACGGTTATCGCGTCAAATTGCTGCATGAGAACACCGGCGAAGAGCTCACCCAGCCCAACGAAAAAGGTGTGGTCGTGCTCGAAGGCCCAACGCCGCCCGGCTTCATGCAAACCATCTGGAAAGACGATGCGCGCTTCGTTAACACCTACTGGAAGAGCGTGCCAGGCAAGTTGGTCTACAGCACCTTTGATTGGGGCATTCGCGACGAGGATGGTTACTACTTCATTCTGGGTCGCACTGACGACGTGATCAACGTGGCCGGTCACCGCCTGGGCACCCGCGAGATCGAAGAAAGCATTTCCGGCCACCCCATGGTGGCCGAGGTCGCCGTGGTCGGCGTGGCCGACAACCTCAAGGGTCAGGTGGCCATGGCTTTTGCCGTACTCAAAGATGCCAGCGCGGTGAACGACCCGGCTGTTGCACTCAAGCTCGAAGGCGAGATCATGAAGCGCGTTGACGGTGACCTGGGCGCTGTGGCGCGTCCGGCGCGCGTGCGCTTTGTTACCGCCTTGCCCAAGACCCGCAGCGGCAAACTGCTGCGCCGCGCCATCCAGGCTGTCTGCGAAGGTCGCGATGCCGGCGACCTGACGACCATGGACGACCCGGCCGCGCTACAGCAGATCAAAGACCGTATGGCCAGTTGAGGGGCAGATGGAGGCTTGCGCGTGAAAAAGATATAGTCGAGCCCGCAGGCCATCCATCGTGCCTGGTTCCGGTTCCAGAAAGCGCATCTTCATGGTCAAACGATCCCTTCAGAAACCCGCTGTTGAAGCGACTGAACCAGACGAGGTCTTCGAGCTGGCTGCTGAAGTTTTTCGCGTCATGTCTGCCCCCATGCGGCTGAAAATCATCAGTAGCCTCTGCGTTGCTGAAAAAAACGTCACCGAATTGCTCAGCCAGATCGAGACCACGCAGCCCAATATGTCCCAGCACCTCAGTACCTTGTACCGGGCGGGCGTGCTGGGCAAGCGCCGCGATGGTGTACAAATTTACTACCGGATCATTGACGAGCGCGTGGCCCAGTTGTGCCGCACCGTCTGCCTGCAGATCGCCAGCCAGTCTGACTGACTGTTAATTTTGCGTCACTGTTCGGTGGCACAATACCTGTTGTTCTGAAGGCCCTTCCTGCCACAGTCGCATCCGCTAATCGGTCCAGCCGTGCTGCGGAAGGTTAATCAACCAGCTTTAACCAGCTAATGTTTCCTCAAGGGAAACGGAGGTCAGCGGATATGAGTTCCAACACGCCTACACCTGCATCGGTGTACACCGCCTATCAAGGCAATACCTATCTTTTCGGCGGCAATGCGCCCTACGTCGAAGAGCTCTACGAAAACTACCTTGCCAACCCCGGCAGCGTGCCTGACACCTGGCGGGAATACTTCGATGCGCTGCAGCATGTGCCGGCCACCGATGGCACCAACTCCAAAGACGTTCCGCACCAGCCCGTTATCAACGCTTTTGCCGAACGCGCCAAAGCCGGCGGCACCAAGGTGGTCATGGCCAGCGCTGACGCCGAAATGGGCCGCAAGCGCACCGCCGCGCAGCAACTGATTTCCGCCTATCGCAACGTCGGTCAGCGCTGGGCTGACCTGGATCCGCTCAAGCGCACCGAGCGCCCGGCCATTCCCGACCTGGATCCGGCTTTCTACGGCTTTTCCGATGCCGACCAGGAAACCGTGTTCGACACCAGCAACACTTTCTTCGGCAAGAACAATATGTCGCTGCGCGAGTTGCTCAATGCACTGCGCGAAACCTATTGCGGCACCTTGGGCGCTGAATACATGTACGCCACCGACCAGGCTGAAAAGCGCTGGTGGCAGCAAAAGCTCGAAAGCATTCGCAGCAAGCCCAACTTCACCGCTGACAAAAAGAAGCAGATCCTCGAACGCCTGACGGCCGCCGAAGGCCTCGAGCGCTTTTTGCACACCAAGTACGTGGGCCAAAAGCGCTTCTCCCTGGAAGGCGGCGAGAGCTTCATCGCCTGCATGGAGGAGCTGATTCAGTCCGCCGGTGCCAAGGGCGTGCAGGAAATCGTCATTGGCATGGCCCACCGCGGCCGTCTGAACGTGCTGGTCAACACCATGCGCAAGCTGCCCGCGGACCTGTTCGCCGAGTTTGACCACACCGCCCCGGAAGACCTGCCATCAGGCGATGTGAAGTACCACCAGGGCTTCAGCTCGGACGTGAGCACCGTCGGCGGCCCGGTTCACCTGTCACTGGCTTTCAACCCTTCGCACCTGGAGATCGTCAACCCCGTTGTCGAAGGCTCAGTGCGCGCCCGCATGGACCGCCGCGCCGACCCGCTGGGCAATCAGGTCTTGCCAGTGCTGGTGCACGGCGATGCCGCTTTTGGCGGCCAGGGTGTGAACCAGGAAACCTTTGCGCTGGCCCAGACCCGTGGTTATTCCACTGGCGGCACGGTGCACATCATCATCAACAACCAGATTGGTTTCACCACCTCGGACCCGCGTGATATGCGCTCCTCTGTGTTTTGCACAGACATCGTCAAGATGGTCGAAGCCCCTGTGCTGCATGTCAATGGTGACGACCCGGAAGCCGTCGTGCTGGCCACGCAATTCGCGCTCGAATACCGCATGACCTTCCGCAAGGACGTGGTGCTGGACATCGTGTGCTTCCGCAAACTCGGCCACAACGAGCAAGATACGCCGGCGCTGACGCAGCCGCTGATGTACAAAAAAATCGCTGCCCATCCCGGCACCCGCAAACTGTTTGCCGATAAATTGTCTGCGCAGGGTTTGGGTGAGTCACTGGGCGACGACATGGTCAAGGCCTACCGCGCAGCGCTGGACGCCGGCAAGCACACGGCAGACCCCGTGCTGACCAACTTCAAGACCAAATACACCGTGGACTGGGCGCCGTTCCTTGGCAAAAAATGGACGGACGCCGGCGACACCGCCATTCCGATGTCCGAGTGGAAGCGTCTGGCTGAAAAAATCACCACCATCCCCGAGTCGGTGTCACCGCACCAGTTGGTGAAAAAAGTCTACGACGACCGTGCAGCCATGGGCCGCGGCGAGATTCCCGTGGATTGGGGCATGGGTGAGCACATGGCTTTTGCCTCGCTGGTGGCCAGCGGCTACCCCGTGCGTCTGTCTGGCGAAGATTGCGGTCGCGGCACCTTCACGCACCGCCACGCTGTGATTCATGACCAGAAGCGTGAGAAGTGGGACACCGGCACGTATGTGGCCCTGCAAAACGTCACTGAAAATCAGGCACCGTTTGTTGTCATCGACTCCATCCTGTCTGAAGAAGCGGTGCTCGGCTTTGAGTACGGCTACGCTTCCAACGACCCCAACACCATGGTGATCTGGGAAGCGCAGTTCGGCGACTTCGCCAACGGCGCGCAAGTGGTGATCGACCAGTTCATCGCCTCGGGCGAAGTGAAGTGGGGCCGGGTCAATGGCCTGACGCTCATGCTGCCGCACGGCTACGAAGGCCAAGGCCCCGAGCACAGCTCGGCGCGCCTGGAGCGCTTCATGCAGCTCGCTGCTGACACCAACATGCAGATCGTGCAACCGACCACGGCCAGCCAGATTTTCCATGTGCTGCGTCGCCAGATGGTGCGTGACCTGCGCAAGCCGTTGATCATCTTCACGCCCAAGTCGCTGTTGCGCAACAAGGATGCCACTTCGCCGGTGTCCGAGTTCACCAAGGGCAGCTTCCAGACCGTGATTCCCGAGAGCAAGGTGCTCAAGGCCGACAAGGTCAAGCGCATTCTGGCTTGCTCGGGCAAGGTTTACTACGACCTGGTGAAAAAGCGCGAAGAGCTGGCCGCCAACGACGTTGCCATCCTGCGCGTCGAGCAGCTGTACCCCTTTCCGCACAAGGCTTTCGCCGCCGAGCTGAAAAAATACCCCAACGCCACTGAGCTGGTTTGGACGCAGGACGAGCCGCAGAACCAGGGCGCCTGGTTCTTTGTGCAGCACTACATCCACGAGAACATGATCACCGGTCAAAAGCTCGGTTACTCGGGCCGCGCGGCATCTGCTTCGCCAGCAGTGGGTTATTCACACCTGCACCAGGAGCAGCAAAAAGCCCTGGTCGAAGGCGCCTTTGGCAAGCTCAAGGGCTTTGTGCTGACCAAATAAGTCAGCCCTCCAGCGCCTCACTCCTTATTCAGAACCCATTCCCGAAAGATAAAAAATGGCTATCGTTGAAGTCAAAGTTCCGCAGCTGTCCGAGTCCGTGGCCGAGGCCACCATGCTGCAATGGAAAAAGAAAGTCGGTGACGTCGTTGCCGCTGATGAAATCCTGATCGAAATCGAAACCGACAAGGTGGTGCTGGAAGTGCCCGCCCCTTCCGCCGGCGTGTTATCTGAGATCCTGGTGGCCGACGGCGGCACGGTGGCCGCCGAACAGCTGATCGCCCGTATCGATACCGACGGCAAGGTTGGCGCTGCCGCTCCTGCAGCCTCTGCTGCGGCACCGGCCGCTGCACCTGCGAAGGTCGCCGCTGTCACTGCGTTTTCCGGCATGGCTGGTGTGGCCATGCCAGCTGCCGCCAAGCTGATGGCCGACAACAGTCTGGCCGCCGGTTCCGTACCGGGCACCGGCAAAGATGGCCGCGTCACCAAGGGCGAT
>JBIKHR010000181.1:0-6242 GCA_044362035.1 Polaromonas sp.
CCAGAAAGTCCTTGGCTTGCAAAAAATGATGGTCAAGCATGGGTATTCAGATTTCAGTTGTTGATTTTGTAAAAACGTAATTTCAACTTGGCCAAATTCGTCTCGCCCATGATGTCGATGGCCCAGGAGTCGCCGTATTGCGATACGTTGAAGCTGGTATTGATAGATTTGCCGGCCGGGTCTTTGTTTTCGGTCAATGTGTACCCCCCCACGACGGGAAACCACAGGTCTGTTTTATAAGTAGTGAGGTACCTGTTGCCGCCGATGAGTCCAATCACCTTGAAGACGGCAGCATCGCAGCTTGCGTTAACGCATTTCCGGACAAGTGGCGTAGGATTGAACCCAAAAGTCGTCGTTCGGGTGAAGTCTATTTCGTCGTATTCCAGTGTGTTCACGGTATTGGCCAGGGCAGACTTCCAGAGGTTGACAGGGCAGGTCAACAGTTGGCCATTGGCGCTTTGCGCGATGCTTTGGCTGAGCTTCTCGCAAGCATTGCCAGCCACGGCAAGGGGCAGTTTGAGTTCATTGAATCCGGCTTTGTTGGCGCTGAGCGCTCCCTGGGTCGTCAGGTCGCCCTGCGTCGTCAGGTCACCCCGCACGCTGGCGGAGGCACTTTCTAAATGGTCAACGCCCGTCAGGTTTTTACTGTTGAAATTCCATGCCGCTGTGGGCGGGTTGCTGCCGTCGGCGCGCGTCTGCAAGCTGGTGCTGTAGCTGTCGTAGCCATTGCGCACGGCGATGATGCCGCCCACGCCAATGCCCTTTTCACTGGCGTCGTAGTTGCGCAAAGGGTTGTCGATGCTGAAAACGCTGCCTGTGAGCTCGCCGCCGCTCACGGGGTTTGACATGACGGCCTCGGTACCCGCCGCTTGCGTGACCGTGGCCAGCAGCGCACCCGAGCCCTGCTCGCTGGTCAACTCATAGGGCTGCGTATTGAAAACAAGGCTGGACAAAGCCATCAGGCTGCCGCTTGGGCAGCCTTGAGCGGTTGGCGTCAAATCGAGGGGGGCGCCAGCGCTGAAGGCATCGCTGCTGACGTAAACCATCTTGCCCGGTAAAAGCAGCGTCGGTTTCGCTTCGCGAATCTGGCTCGCGCCTGTGGTCAAAAAGTTACCGGTTTCTGCCGCCTCGTTGTTGACTTGAACAATCAGCGACGAGCCCTCAGCCGCCCAGGTGCTGCCCGTTGATCCCTGGCCGGTATTGCCTTGCGCCGAACGCAAGCCGATGCTGGAGATGTCACGCGTCATGCCCAGGTCAAGCTGAACCCAGGCGCCCCCCGGGTTGCTGCCCAGGCTGCGAAACAGGCCTGGCACCTGGTAGGGCGTGCTGGGGGCTAGCGTCTGCAGGCGGTCCACCAGGTTGCGGGGGGCATAGTAAGCGGCTGCATTGGTCTGGCTATCGACATAAGCGGTAGAAGCACTGAGCACAGCGGAGCCGGCAACGTTGCTGCCGTTGGCCAGCACCTCGATCTCGTCAAGGGCCAGGTTGTCTGCTGCCATCGGCCGGCGAACCAGCACATAGCGGCCCTGCAGAGTGCTCGCGGCCTGGGTGGCCACGCAGCGCTGGGTGACCACGGCGTGCAGGCGGACCCGGGTCAGCTTGCTGCTAGGGCTGCCGTTCGTTTCGGGCTCTGAGATGGTGCTCAGGGTATTGAGCCGCAGGGCGTCTGTGGTGGCTGCAGGAAGCAAGCTGAGCGCCACCAGTTCCGCCACTGTCGGTTGCAGGCCGTTGGACACAGACTCGCCATTTATCGACAGCTTGCACCCCTCACCCAGGGATGGTCTGGTTTTGGACGTGGTGGACGCCAGCCCGTGCACGCTGCAGTCCGGCGGCAATTTTTTGATGGCGGCATAGTGCAGCGTCATGTACTGGCCCAGCGCATCATTGACTCGGGCGTAGTGCGCACCGACGCCAATGCCCTTGTCGATTCGCGTCTGCACCGTCTGCAGCGACAAGTAAGCCACCACGGCAGACCCCAGGAGCGCCAACACGACCACGGCCTCCAACAAAAGGTAGCCGGCTTGCGACCGGCGGTGGGCTTTGCCCTGGCACTGCGGGGCTCTCAAGCGGGTGGCAGTCATGCCTACTTGATGCCCGTTGAAATAGACTGCACTGTGGCAAAAAACCCCATGATCATGGCGCCCAGCCCCAGGCCGGTGAGCACGATCAGCAGGTTGTTGAGTTTGCCTGCGGCATCCTCGACCGAGCGTGCAATCCTGTCTAGCGAGCCAACGCCGATCTTCACGAAGGCGGCCACCGGGTCACGTCGCTCCGAGGCCTCTTGCACCCGGTCCTCCATGTCGGGGGTCAGCAAGCCGGTGCGAAAGGCGGCGCCAAACTGCGTCGCATTGCCCGACGATAGCGCCCGCAAGGTCTCGCGCAGGTGCCAGCGCAACCAGGGTGAGCTGAACTTCATGGCCCGCTCAATGGAGCCGCGCAGGGAGACGCCGGTTCGCATCAGCGAAGACAGCGAGACAATCAGCATCGCGCCGGTGTAGCTGCGGTAGACGTTGTAAGGCGGGTAGTTGTCCAGAGTGCGGCGCACCGGCCCTTGCCAGCGGCTCAGGGAGCGCATGAAAGCGATCAAAAGGAACACTGCCGTGCCGGCGATCCACACACCAGAGTTGCGAACAATGCTCGCAACCGCGTGCATTATCTTGCCGATGGGTGGCCACTTTTCTACCGGCAGCAAGATCTCTATGACCGGCACGGCAAAGATGGAAAAGCCCACCAGCATCGCCGAAAAGAGAATCAGCAATAGGATCGGGTAAGTGACGGCTTTGCGCATCACGCGTGACATTTTGTCGAGCTTGTCGCACATGTCCGACATGAAAAACAAACCTTTGGCCAGCGAAGCGTCGCCGCTGTTCTGGATGGCGTCCAGCATGATCAGCTCAGTGGGCGAAATAATCGGCTGCAACGCATTCGCCAAGCCCTCTTTTTCCATGGCTTTCATCATCTCCAGGTACATCCTGGCGGTCGATGGGTTTCGCCTGCGTGCCCGCGCTTCGTAGCCCTTGAGCACGGTAAAAATGGACACCCTGTCCTCCAGCGCGGCAGCCAAGTCCTGGTAAAACTCGCCTCGGCGGTTTCTCAGGGTGCTACGCGCCATCGCAGTCTGAAGCCGGTCAAGCAAAGCAGTCATGGCAGCGCTAGAACAGTTGCAGGCCCGCTTGGCGTGACAAGCGCTGCGGGTTGCGGTAAAGCAGGCAAGCTGCTGGAAGCCGTCATGGTGGTAAAGACATTGGGCGAGCCGAAATTCAGCTCAAAGTAGTACGGGTCTACCAGGCCCTGGGACATGTCGTAAAGCGCATGTCCCCAGGCCTCTTTGCCGTGCATCTCCGGGTTGTCAAAAGCGGTGTTGCGGCGGTTGCGCCAGACGCGCCTGGCCTCAATGTCCTTGCCCTGGCTGAGCAGGAGCAGCAGTTCCAGGTCGGGCACCAGGACTTCGGCATGCACCTTGACACCCCGCACCCCAACTCGCTCGGAATTTTTGTAGTCGATACCCGGCTTTCTGCAATGACTGCAGCCCTTGTCACTGGCGCAAAAGAACTGGCGGGTGTCCAGCGCAAAAATGTCTTGATAGGTTTGCAGGCTTGCCGGCGTCATGACGCTGGCGGCCGGCACCTTGCAATGCGGGCAGTTCAGTGGCGTGAGCACCTGGTACACCAGCGCAGACAGGAACTCGGGGTTGCAGATGCTTTCGCGGTTCAGGCCCAGCGCCTTGGACGTCAGCCGGCCGATCACACCCACGGCCGAGGTGGCGTGCACAGTCGTCAAAATTTTGTGGCCGGTCTGAATCGCCGCCATGGCCATTTCAGCCGATACGGCGTCGCGTATCTCGCCAAACATTCCGACATCCGGGTCCATCCGCAAGAAGGCCATCATGGCCACCAGAAACGGATTGCTGCGATCGTCCGTGCCCTGGCGCTGCACCGACAAATGCGAGACCCCCTCGACCTGGTATTCCACCGGGTCTTCGATCGAGATGATCTTGCGGTTGCCCGGCCGGGCCAGCTGCGTGAGCAAGGTGTTCAGCGTGGTGGTTTTACCCGAGCCCGTCACGCCGGCCACAAAAATGCCGCCCCAGGCCGTTCCCACTGCCTCCATCAAGAGCTTGGTTTGCGAGTCGGTGTAACCCAGCCGTTCGAGTTTTAAGAGCTCTGCCTGGTCTGCGCGGGAGCCGCGCAGGATACGCAAGATCACGTCCAGGCCGTCCACCGCCGGGTGGCTTTGAAAGCGCAGCGTGATCTGCTCGCCGTGGATCAGCAGCGGAATCATGGCGACCTGGGCAACGCCAATGTTGAACGCTACTTCTGAGCGTGAGCCCTCCTGGGCCACCAGGTTGTAGCAGGCCGCAATACCGTCCAGCGCAATGCGCAAGGGCACAGCCGTCATCACGCGCATGATGCCGTCCAGCCGCACACGGAGTTTGGCGGTGCTGCCGCGCAGTTCAAAGTGCAAGTCACTGGCGTTGAGCTGCATGCAGGCGTGCAGCGTGTTTTTAAACCACTCAATCGGCACCGAGTCGGCCAGAATGTTTTGCACCACCTGGGCGTCTTGGTCGGACTGCTTGGAAGCCTCGGAGTCCTGGTTGTCTTGGTCGTAAAGCAAGAGGTTGATGATCTCTGGGGTGACGGTGGCTTGCCCCTTGAACTTGTAGCCCTTGGCCTTGAGCGTGGTGACGACGTGGTACCAGGTCACCGAAAGCCGTTCTTCGGGGGTCGACAGCAAAATAAAGCCGCCGTTTTTGCCCAGGGCTGCAAGATGACGCTTCTTGTTTTCAGCCAAGGTGATGGCCGCGCCCAGGCCGTGCGTGAGCAGCGAGGTGTAGGCCGGCAAGTCTTTGAAGTTGCTGTAATGGAGCAAGGCTGAAGTTGCCCCCTTGGGCGAGGGCGCTTCTTGGGAAACGAGGGTTTGCATGCTCATGGTGATGTCCAGTAACTGGCTTATTTGGGCAGGGGAAATATGTTGGGCTGAGCGCTTGCGCCGGGCGCGAACGAGGGCACGATGGCCGGCACGGCCGGGCTGCTCGTCAGAGCCGGCGCGGCAGCTATCTGCGGCGGCGCTTGCCCGGGCTCTGGCGCTCGCAGCTCCAGCACTTGTCCGTTAAGTGACAGACGCAGGCCTTGGGGGCTGATGCTCAGCAGCTTCCAGGGCCCGACCGATTGCGCCACGCTGGAAGCCGAGAGTTTGTAGACGCGTTGTTGGTAGATCAACTCGGCGACCAGCCGCTCGCCTATGCCGGCCAGAAACCACAGTGTTGGCGTTTCGGCTTGCTCTTTTTCGGCCTGTTCTTTGTCTGCTTGCTTTGTTTTAGTAGCGGCTTTGTTTTTAGCGTTGCCGGCGCCGGGGGCGGGTGTGGTGACCGTCTTGATGGCTGGCAGTGGCACGGATGAGCCCAAACCCTTGGCCGCTTGCTCCTGCGCTTTAGCGGCCTTGACCAGCTCCAGCATGCGGCCGGTGGCGGTGTTGGTGCTGTCCATTTCATCGGCCAGCGAACGACCGGCAGGCGTTTGGGCCTGCGCCAGGTTAAAGAGCAGCGGCACACAGAGCGACAGCGCCACCCGCAAAAGTGGAGAAAATTTAGCGTGCCTTGGCATAAAAACTCCCTTCAATCTTGTAGCGGTAGCCCAGGTTGTTGCTGACCAGCGAGCCCAGGCTGCCAGCGCTTGAGCCACCTGTCGCACCCCTTGATGCGCCGCCGCCGGCACGGCTAACGGCCAGCGATTCCGCCACCACATAAGGTGGCAGGCGCAGGTCTTTGAGCGTCCACAAATCAGACTCCAGTTGCCAGCTGCCTTTGAGCACTGGTTTTTTGATTTCTTCTAAAGGGCCAGTGCCGCCAAACAAGGCGGCGGGGCGCAGGCTGGCCGCCTGGTTGGGTAGCAACTGCGAGTCCAAAATAAAGCTGCCCCATTGCAAATAGGCGTCTCGCACAAGCGGCAGGTTGGCGCGTTGCAGGCCTTGCGGTTCGCGCGGGGCTGGGGGTGCAGGCACCAAGGCCGGCAGCAGCGTGACAGGGTGCTCAGTCTCCAGCAGCTGTTCATTTTTTTCAGCGGGCACGAGCGCAGGGCGTTGCTTGCTGGCGTAAGGAAAGTTGCCGTCAAACTCCGCAAAATTGCCACTGGCGCGTACCCATGTCGCCGTGCATTTGTCTGCTTTGCACAGCAAGGCCCGCAGCTCCCAGCCGGCAATATCCAGGGGCACCGTCTTGAGGGTGTCTCGCCAGGCCGACAAAC
>JBIKHR010000182.1:0-6232 GCA_044362035.1 Polaromonas sp.
GCTCTACATGGGCTATGTGGGTTTTGTGGTGCCTTTTGCCTTTGCCGTGGCAGCGCTGCTGGCCGGCCGTCTGGACGCGGCCTGGGCGCGCTGGTCGCGCCCCTGGACCACGGCCGCCTGGAGCTTTCTGACCGTCGGCATTGCGCTGGGCAGCTTCTGGGCTTATTACGAACTGGGCTGGGGCGGCTGGTGGTTCTGGGACCCGGTTGAAAACGCTTCTTTCATGCCCTGGCTGGTGGGCACCGCGCTGATTCATTCGCTGTCGGTCACTGAAAAACGCGGCGGCTTCAAGATGTGGACGGCGCTGCTGGCCATTCTGGCTTTTTCACTCTCTTTGCTGGGCACCTTCATCGTGCGCTCGGGCGTGCTGAGCTCGGTCCATGCCTTTGCCACGGACCCGGCACGTGGCGTTTTTATCTTGTTTTTTTTGGCGCTGGTGGTGGGCAGTTCGCTGGCGCTGCTGGCCTGGCGCACGCCGGCGCTCGAGCGATCGGGCGCTGCCGCCGACTTTGAGCCGGTGTCGCGTGAAGCCATGCTGCTGGCCAACAACGTGCTGCTGTTGGTGGCCGCTGCGGCCGTCTTGCTGGGCACCTTGTACCCGCTGGTGATTGACGCGCTGGGGCAGGGCAAGTTGTCGGTCGGCCCGCCGTATTTCAATGCCGTGTTTGTGCCGCTGATGGCACCGGCCCTTTTTCTCATGGGCATCGGCCCGCTGGCGCGTTGGCGGCAGGCCGCGGTGGGTGACCTGGCGCGGCGCTTGCGCTGGGCGCTGGGGGTGAGCCTGGCCACCGCGCTACTGGCTGCGCTGCTGCTCCAGAAGTGGTCGCCGATGACTGGCCTGGGTCTGTGGCTGGCCGTGTGGGTGGCTGCGGGCACGCTGGTCAATCTGCTTGAGCGCCTGCGTGCCCATCCGGCCCCCGGACTGGTGCATCGGCTGGCGGCGCAGCCGGGCAGTTACTACGGCATGCTGCTGGCCCACCTGGGGGTGGCGGTGTTCATTGTGGGCGTCACGGTGGTCAGCAGTTTTCAAAGTGAAAACGACGTCCGCATGCAGGTGGGTGAGACGGCCGAGGTCGGTGGTTACAGCTTCCGGCTGGATCGTATTGAACAAGTGCAGGGTCCAAATTACAGCTCGGCGCGGGCGCAGTTGCAGGTCACGCAGGGCGAGCGCACGGTGGCTGTGCTGTCGCCGGAGCGGCGCATCTACCGCGTCAGCCGCATGGCCATGACCGAGGTGGCAATTGACCGCGGCATCACGCGTGACTTGTACGTGGCGCTGGGCGAACCGGTGAGCGCCACAGCCTGGAGCGTGCGCGTGCACCACAAGCCTTTTGTGAACTGGATCTGGGGCGGCTGCCTGCTGATGGCGCTGGGCGGTTTGCTGGCGGTGCTGGACCGGCGTTACCGTGCTCGCCGCACGCAGGCGCAGGCCCCGGCCGCGGCACAAAAAATGTCTGCGGGGCAGGCCGCATGAAGCGTCCGTTGTTACGCTGGTTGCCGCTGGCCGCTTTTTTGGTGCTGCTGGCTTTTTTAGGCATTGGCTTGCAGCTCAAGCCCCGTGAGGTGCCGTCACCGCTGCTCAACAAGGCCATGCCGGTGTTCTCGCTGCCCACGCTGGCGCAGCCGGCGCAAAGTCTGTCGCCTCAGGATTTGCGCGGTCAGGTCTGGCTGCTCAATGTGTGGGCCTCGTGGTGCGTGGCCTGCCAGTCCGAGCATCCGCTGCTGGTTGATTTCTCCAAGCGCCATGCTGTGCCCTTGATCGGGCTGAACTACAAGGACCGTCGCGACGAAGCCTTGCGCTGGCTGGGCCGCTACGGCGACCCTTACCGCAGCTCGCTGTCTGACACCGACGGCCGCGTCGGCATTGAACTGGGCGTCTACGGGGTGCCCGAAACCTTTGTGATCGACCGTGAAGGCGTGATCCGCTACAAGCACATCGGCGCCGTCACGCCCGAGGCTTTGCGGGACGTCATCCTGCCGCTGCTGGGCAAGCTCGGTGCCTGAGTTGAACTTCATCCGCCTCCTGTGCCGGCTGCTTGGCCGGCTGCTGCTGTGCGTGGCCCTGTTGCCGGCCGGTGCGGCGCTGGCCCAGGGCAAGGCCGTACCGGCGGCGGCCGACCCGGCGCTGGAAGCGCGCGTCATGCTGATTGCCGAAGAACTGCGCTGCCTGGTCTGCCAGAACGAAACCATCGCCGCCTCGCATGCCGAACTGGCAGTGGACTTGCGCCAGCAAATCCGCCAGCAGTTGCAGCAGGGTCGCACGCCGCCGCAAATACTCGAATTCATGGCCGAGCGTTATGGCGACTTTGTGCTGTACCGCCCGCCGCTGAAGGCGCAGACGCTGCTGCTCTGGCTCGGGCCTTTTGCGCTGTTGCTGCTGGCCGGCTGGGGCCTGTGGCGCCAGTTGCGGGCTGCTCAGCCCGGTGACGCGGCACCCGCCAGCAATTTGAGCGCGGCCGAATTTGAACGCGCACAGCGGCTTTTGCAGGGCCCGGGAGAGCGACCATGATCTTGTTCGGCTTGGGTGCGCTGCTGCTGGTGGGTTTTGTGCTGGCCTTGTTGTTGCCGCCGCTGCTGGCGAGCCGCGCCGTGTTATCGGCTGCGGACGCGGCTGCGGAATTGACGGCTGTGGGGCAGACCCGCAGCGAGGCCAATCTGGCCATCTTGCGCGAGCAGGCGCTGCAGTTAAGGGACGAACATGCGGCTGGCTTGATCACCAGCGCCGCCTACGAAGCGGCCCGCATGGAACTGGCGCGGCGCACGCTGGCAGAGTCGCCCGACGCCGGCCGGCCGGCGCGGGCGCCTGTGCCGCCGCGCAGCCGGCGCACGGCGGTGCTGATCAGCGCGTTGGTGCCGGTGCTGGGGCTGGTGCTTTACGCCCGGCTGGGCAGCACAGAGGCGCTGGACAGCGCACCACCAAGCGCAGCAAATGCAGCGGCTGGCGCCGATGTCACGATGGCGCAGGTCGAGGCCATGGTCAGCGTCATGGCTGCGCGCCTTGAAAACCCCGCACCCGGGCAAGCTGATGACCCGGTCGCTTGGGACATGCTGGCGCGTTCGCTGGCGGCGCTGCAACGCTACTCGGATGCAGACCGCGCCTATGCCCGCGCCATCGCGCTGGCGCCAGGCAACGCCCAGTTGCTGGCCGACCGTGCCGACCTGCTGGTCTTGCTGCAAGACCGCCGCAGCGCCGGCGAGCCCACGCGTCTGATTGAAGAGGCTTTGAAGATCGACCCGGACAACCTCAAGGCGCTGGCGCTGGCCGGCAGCGCAGCTTTTGAAAGACAGGACTTTGACGCTGCGCTCAAGCACTGGTCACGCGCCCGTGCCCGGGCCACGCCGGGCAGTGACTTTGCCAGCGGCCTGGACCGCAGCATCGAGGCTGCGCGCAGCGGCGCCGGTCAAGGCGCGCCGCCGTTCAAGACCGCAGCGCGGCAGACCCCTGCTGCCTCTGCAGGTACCCCGACTGCTGCCGCAGGCGTCAGCGGCACGGTCAGCATTGCGCCCGCCTTGCTGGCGCGTGTGCAACCAGGTGACACCTTGTTCATTTTTGCGCGTGCTGCCCAGGGCCCGCGCATGCCGCTGGCCATCTTGCGTCTGCCTGCGGGCAATTGGCCGGCCAGCTTCCAGCTTGACGACAGCCTGGCCATGTCTCCCGAGCTCAAACTCTCGGGCTTTGAGCAGGTGGTGGTGCAAGCGCGTGTGTCACGCAGTGGTCAAGCCTTGCCGCAGTCGGGTGACCTGATCGGCCAGACCGCCGCCCTCAAGCCCGGCACGCGCGGTATTGAACTGCGGCTGGACCAGGTTCAGCCCTAAGGCTTTGACAAGTACCTGGCCAGCACCAGATCAGCCACCAGTCCGGCTTGTTCTTCATGGGCCAAATGGCCCAGACCTTCGAGCTGCGTGATCGACGCGGATTGGCCAGGTGACAGACGGGCCCGCACGCGCTCGGCCTGCGAGGGCGGCACGGTGTGGTCCCGGCTACCCACCACCAGGTCAAGCGCGCAAGTCAGCTTGGGCAACTGCTCGGCCAGGGTCTGCAAGTCCCAGTTGGCCATCATGCCCAGTGCGCCGGTGGCATGACCAGTGCTGCTCACCAATTGGCCATACAAGGCCATGCCCTTGGCGTCCAGCGTGGAGCCGGTGCTCTCGAGCAGCCGCCTGAGCACCGCCGGCTCGCCCGCCCGGGCCGAAAAAAACCGCGGCACCAGGGAGCTGCCGGCCATCAGCCTGGCCACTGGCGAAAACAGCTGACCGGCCAGCCCGCGCAAGGGCAGCAGGGCGGCATTGAGTCCCAGGATGGCTTGGGGTTGAATCAGCCGGTCCAGTGCCATGCGCACGGCCACGGCCGCGCCGGCCGAATGCCCGATGACCAGCGTGGGATGAAAGTCCAGGGTTTGCAGCAAGGTGGCCAGCGCTTCGGCCATGCCGGGCAGCGAGAGCTGCGCT
The DNA here is from genome assembly GCA_044362035.1 of Polaromonas sp. GTDB lineage: Bacteria > Pseudomonadota > Gammaproteobacteria > Burkholderiales > Burkholderiaceae_C > Polaromonas. Next base: position 4,450 of record JBIKHR010000182.1, read on the forward strand.
GAATTGGCACCGCCGGCCGGCATGCTGGTGAAAGCGTGGCCGGGCAGGTCCATGGCCAGCACGTCGGCGTGCGCGGCGAGCAGGGGGGCTAGGCCGCGCCACGAATGTGTGGACGAACCGGTGCCGTGCAGCAACAACAGTTGCGGCATGAGTTGGGTGTCGGCAGCGGCTGCGGGCCGGCGCCATTGCTGCACGTGCCAGCGCAGGCCGGCGGCGTCTACAAAGCGGCTGTGCGCACGGTGCGGCCAGTTCAAGCCATCGCGCTCCCAGAGCAGACGGTCGCTCATGCCGGTTTTCAGCGGGTTGGCGCCGCCGTGCCGGCGGCCAGTCGCACGGCCTGCGACAAGCCCTGCGCGCCGGCAAAAGGCAGTGGCACATAGGCCGCGCCCATGGCCTGGGCCAGCGCCTGTGCCACGGCCTGTGGCTGCGGCGAGGTGTCGATCAACAAGGCGCTCAGGCCGGCCAGCTTGAACTGGCGCGCGGCAAGCAGCGCGTCGGCGCCGGCTTGCGTGCGGCCGGGCGTGCCGTCGCGGGCAATGTTGGCGCGGCCGTCGGTCAGCAGCACCACCACTGGCGTGTCGCCCTGCCGGCCGATCTGACCGGCCAGCTCGCGGGCGGCGTCCATGCCCGTGGCCAGCGGCGTGCCACCGCCGCCGGGCAGGGCGGCCAGGCTGCGCTTGGCGCGCGCCAGCGAGCGCGTGGGCGGCAGCAGCAGGTCGGCGATCTGGCCGCGAAAGGCCAGCACCGCCACGCGGTCGCGGCGCACATAGCAGTCGGCCAGCAGCAGCTCGACGGCGCCCTTGGCTTCAGCCAGCCGGTGCAACGCCGACGAGCCCGAGGCATCGACCACGAAGAGCGTGGTGGTGGCCCGGTTTTGCTTGAAGCGCATGACATGAAAGTCTTCGCGCCGTATCTGGATGCGGCGGCCCTCGCCGGCTGCCGGGGCCAGCGGCTGGGTCGACTGCCGCAGCTTTTGCCAGGGCGCAGCGGCGCGCAAGGTGTCCAGCACATGCAGCCTGGCGCCGGCCCGGGGCTCGCTGCGGCGCGTGCCTACCGGGCGCCCGCGCGACTGGTTTTTTTGCACGGCACCGGCGCGCCCGCCCTGGCCGCCTTTGGCACGTGCTTCGCCGGCTTTGAGCGCTGCCAGCAGCCCGGGCGGAATGGCCGCCAGGGCGGCTTGCACCACCATTTCCTGCAAGGCTTGTTCGGGCGATGGGGCGTCTTCGGGTCGCTCGTCGTCTGCCGGCGCAGTGTCCTGCCCGGCTTCGTCGGCGGCGTTTTCGGGGGGTTGTTCCGGTGGGCCTTCGTTCGTGTCTGGCGTCTCGGGTATGTCGGGTGCTTCCGGCGGCTGCGCACGCTCTTCAGCCGGTGCCTGCGGCAGTTGCGTGGCCCGCGGCGCCAGTACCAGGCGGGCCGCCAGCGTGGTGTGCGCCTCGTCCACTTGGGTCTGACCGGTCAGGGCAGCGGCGGCCCGTGCCACGCGCAGCGCCAGCAGCGGCGCACGCATGGAGGCCACGCCCAGCACGATGGCGCAGGCGCACAGGGCTTGCACGCTTTGCTCTGTGTGGCTGACCTGCGGCAGCAGGGCGCGGGCGGCGTCGATGTCCTTGCGCTGCCACTGCGGGGCCGCATCAGTGTCAGTGGTCCTGGCAGCCGGCGGCCAAGCGGGTGCATCGGGCTCCAGGTGAAAAGCCAGCCGGTCCAGCAGCGCGGCGGGCAGGCGTTCGTCTTCGCTCTGGCCCTCGTCAAAGGCCAGCAGGGCCAGGCGGGCCGGGCGCCGCTG
>JBIKHR010000012.1:0-20660 GCA_044362035.1 Polaromonas sp.
CCAGCGCATCGGCGGTGTCTTGCGGCATCAGGCCGGCACTGGCCACGCGCTGCAAGGCGCCCACGGTGGGGCGCATGCGCAGCTCGGGAAACTGACCGCCGCGCACCACCTGCAAGAGCTGCACGGTAAATTCGATTTCACGTATGCCGCCACGCGAGAGCTTGACGTCATTGGCGCGCTCGGGGTGACCGGCGCTGCGGCGCTGGGCCTGCTCGCGAATCTGCCGGTGCAGGCTGCGCAGCGCGTCAAACACGTTGTAGTCCAGGTAGCGCCTGAACACAAAGGGCAGCACCACAGCGCGCAGATCCTGAACCGAACCAGCCTGTGCCGCGCCAGCCTTTAGCGCGCCGCCCCGGCCAACAACCGGCGCGTGACGCTGCAAGCTGGTGGCGGGCGCCACGGCGCGGCTTTTGAGCCAGGCAAAGCGCTCCCACTCGCGGCCCTGCACCTGGAAATATTCTTCGAGTGCGCTCAGCGACACCGCCGCAGGGCCGGAGTTGCCGTTCGGCCGCAACGCCAGGTCCACGCGAAACACAAAGCCGTGTTCGGTGGTGTCGCCGATCAGCGCATAGATGGCCTTGACCTGGTGCGCAAAGTACTCGTGGTTGGATGTCTGGCCGCGGCCGTCCGCGCGGCCAGCGGTCTGGCCATCCTGGTCATACACATATATGAGGTCGATGTCGCTGGAGACATTGAGCTCGCGCGCGCCCAGCTTGCCCATGCCGACCACCCACAGGCTGGCGCGGCGGGCGGGTTGGCTGCCATCGCCTGTGCCAGGCAGCAGCGGCGCGCCGTACAGGGCGTCGAGTTCCTGCTGAGTGCAGTCCATGGCGACATTCAGCGCCAGTTCGGCCAGCTCGGTCATGGCACGGGTAACCATGCTCAGAGGCGCTTGCGATGGTGCCTCGCAGTCCAGCACCACCAGGCGCTCGAGCACGATCTGCCGTAACACCCGCAGCGCCGCGCCCGTGGCCAGGCCCTGGGCCAGCAAGGCTTCCAGCGTGGTTTGCATGGTCTGTCGGGTGGGCGGGCCTTCGGGCAACAGGTGCAGCTGGTCGGCGTAACGACGGCGCAAACGCTGCACCAGGCGCGAATACGCTGCACGGCCATCCGGCGCGGCGGCAGGCAGGGACTTGCTTGTGGGGGAGCCGGACAAATCAGGGGCGGGCGTTGAAGGCGTAAAGAACATCGGGACTAACAGTTTTCAGGTTGGCGGCCCGCCTGCCGCGACAGTCATAATTCCATAGCTGATGGATGCCGCACCCCCTCTTTACCCCCCGCTGCTGCCTCGCCGCGTCCGCCTGGCCGCCCGCGTGGCGCGGGGAATGCTTTGGCTGGTGGTGGCTTTCTGGCTGCTGGTGGGCCTCAGCTGGGGTCTGCTGCATGGCTGGATTGTGCCGCGAATCGGTGATTTTCGCCCGGGCCTGGAAGCGCAGGCCAGCCGCGCGCTGGGTGTGCCGGTGCGCATTGGCGAGCTGCGCATGCGCTCGCAGGGCCTGATCCCTTCGTTTGAATTGCGCGATGTCACCTTTTTAGACCACGAAGGGCGCACCGCCTTGCGCCTGCCCAGCGTGGTGGCGGCGCTGTCGCCGCGCTCGGCCTGGCGCCTGGGCTTTGAACAACTGGTGATCGACGGTGCGGAGCTGGAAATTCGCCGCCGCTCGGACGGCCAGCTGGAAGTGGCCGGGCTGGACCTGTCGCCCGGCAACGGGCGCGAACGCACTGACTTTGCCGACTGGGCACTGGCACAAACCGAGCTGGTGCTGCGCGGCGGCACCTTGCGCTGGACCGACGAGTTGCGTGGCGCCCCGATGCTGGCGCTGACCGATGTGCAAGCCGTGCTGCGCAACCCCGGCCAGCGCCACCTGATGCGCCTGGACGCCACGCCACCGCCGGCCTGGGGCGAGCGCTTCAGCCTGCGCGCCATGCTCAAAACCCCGCTGCTGACCACCCGGCAATCGCCGTGGCTGGACTGGTCGGGTGAGTTGTATGCGGAGTTCAGCCGGGCCGATGTGTCGCTGCTGCGCCAATACGTTTCTCTGGACCAACCGGGCGTGGACATTGGCAGCGGTCAGGGCGCGCTGCGGGTTTGGGCTGACCTTGTCAAAGGCACGGTCACCGGCGGCACAGCCGATGTGCTGCTACAGAACGTCAACGCTCGTTTAGGCAGCGATCTTCAGCCGCTGGTGCTCAATAGCGTGGCCGGCCGCTTCGGCGGGCGGCCCGTGGGCAGCGGCTTTGAGTTGCGCACCGAAGGCCTTTCTTTTATGGCCGACGATGGCCTGGTCTGGCCGGGCGGGAATGTCTTGTTGTTGCACACCCCGGCCGAAGGCCCGCGTCCCGCCAAAACCGAACTCAAGGCCGACCGGCTGGACCTGGCGGCGCTGTCGCGCATTGCGCGGCGCCTGCCGCTCGATGCCAGCACGCACCAGATGCTTGACAGCTATGCGCCGCGCGGCCTGGTGGAGCAAATCAATGCCAGCTGGCAAGGCGACTTGTCGGCACCGCAGGCACTGGCCGCGCGCGGCCGCGTCAGCGCCCTAGCGCTGGCCGCGGGTGCAGCACCGGCAGACCGCGCATCGGGTCAACCGGGCCGGCCGGGTATTGAAAATGCGTCGCTGGACTTCACCCTGACGGACGAAGGCGGACAAGCGCAAGTGCAAATGACCCAGGGCGCGCTGACTTTTCCCGGCGTTTTCGAGCAGCCGCGCGTGCCTTTTTCCGAGCTGTCAACCGAGCTGCAATGGAAGCACCGCGGCCCGCGCCAGGAACTGTATTTGCGCAAGCTGCGCTTTGCCAATGCCGACGCGGCGGGGCAGGCCGAAGTCCTTTGGCAAAGCGCCGAAGGCGCTACCGCCGGCCATCCGGGCGTGCTGGACTTGCAGGGCAGCTTGTCACGCGGCGACGCCGCCCAGGTGCATCGCTATTTGCCGTTGGTCTTGCCTGACCTGACCCGCCACTATGTGCGTGACGCCATCACGCTGGGGCGGCTCAGCGAGGTCAAATTCAAGGTCAAGGGGGACCTGCTGAAGCTGCCTTTTGCAGACCCCAAACAAGGCGAATTTCTGGTGACGGCCAAAGCCAGCAATGTGCAATACGCCTACGTGCCGCCCGCTGCGGTACGCACCGCTGCCACAGGCAAAAACTGGCCGGCGCTCGAAGCGCTCAAAGGCGAGCTGATTTTTAACCGCCAAAGCCTGGAAGTGCGTGACGCGCAAGGCCGCGTGGCCGGCCTGGCGGGCCTGCAACTCACCCGCGGCAGCGCCCGCATTCCCAACCTCGCCAAGTCGGTGGTCGAGGTCAACACCACCGTCAAGGGCTCGCTGGCCCAGGGCCTGCAGTTCGTCAACAACTCGCCGGTCTCTGCGCTGCTGAGCGATGCCTTGCAGCAAGCCAGCGCGACCGGCCAGGCCGACTACACCATGCGCCTGGTGTTGCCGCTGGCCAACCTGACGCAGGCCAGCGTGCAAGGCAACCTGACGCTGGCGGGTAACGACGTGCAGTTCGCCCCCGGCACGCCGGCGCTGGGCCGCCTGCGGGGCGCACTGACTTTCACAGAAAACAGCTTTCGGGTGAGCAATGCGCAAGCCCGCATGCTGGGCGGTGAGCTGCGCTTTGAAGGCGGGCAACGCGCCGCCGTCAACCGCAGCCCGGGCAACAGCACCGCCGAGCCGGCCGAAGCACCGCTGCTGTTTCGCGGCCAGGGCACGGTGTCGGCCGAAGGCCTGCGGCAAGCCCGCGAACTCGGTTTGGTCAGCACGCTGGCCGAGCACGCCAGCGGCAGCACCACCTACAACGCCATCTTGGGTTTCAGGCGCGGCCGCAGTGAAGTCAGCGTCAGCAGCAGCCTGCAAGGCCTGGCGCTGAGCCTGCCTGCGCCATTGAACAAAACCGCCACGGAAGCGTTGCCGCTGCAATTTGACCAGGCCCTGCTGCGCGAGTCGATGGTGCCGGGCCAGAACCTGCAAGACCAGCTCTCGCTCTCGCTAGGCCGGCTGGCGCAAGTGCGTTATGTGCGCGACATCAGCGGCGGCGAAGCACGTGTGCTGCGCGGCAGCATCGCCGTCGGGCTGCAAGCCGGCGAATCCGCCGCCATGCCCGCTGCCGATGTGGCCGCTAACGTGAGCCTGCAACGCGCCGACCTGGACGCCTGGGGCCGCGTGCTGGCCAAAGCCGGTGGGGCCACCAGCCCGGCACCCGCTACAGGCGATGCCGGCAGCGGCTACCTGCCCGGCGTGCTGGCGCTGCGCGCCAACGAAATCACCTTGCAGGGCTACCAGCTGCGCCGGCTGGTGCTGGGCGCTTCGCGCGAGGGCGGCACCTGGCGCGCCAACATGGATGCCGACGAGCTCGGTGGCTATGCCGAGTACCGCCAGCCCGGCGCTGCGCCCGGCAGCGTGGGCGGCCGGCTGTACGCCCGGCTATCGCGCCTGAAACTGGCCGCCGGCACCGCACGCGATGTGGAAGCGCTGCTCGAAGGCCAGCCCAGCGCCATTCCGGCCCTGGACATCATGGTGGAGGACTTTGAACTCAAGGGCAAAAAACTCGGCCGGCTGGAAGTCGAGGCCGTCAACCGCGGCGTGCAAACCCAGGCGCCGGGCAGCGGCCTGCGTGAATGGCGGCTCAACAAACTCAACCTGAGCATGCCCGAGGCGGTGTTCTCGGCCAACGGCAACTGGGCGGCCGGTGCCGGCAGCGAACGCCGCCGCGTGCAGATGAATTACCGGCTGGACATCGCCGACTCGGGGGAGTTGCTCAAGCGCCTGGGCATGGACGGCCTGATCCGCCGCGGCAAAGGCCGGCTGGACGGCCAGGTCGGCTGGCTGGGCTCGCCCCTGACACTGGACTACCCCAGCATGAGCGGTCAGTTCAATGTGAACATCGAAGGTGGTCAGTTCCTCAAGGCCGATCCGGGCATTGCCAAGCTGCTGGGCGTGCTCAATCTGCAGGCCTTGCCGCGCCGGCTGACGCTGGATTTCCGCGATGTCTTTTCCGAAGGTTTTGCCTTTGACTTCGTGCGCGGCGACGTCACCATCGAGCAAGGTCTGGCGCGCACCAACAACTTGCAGATGAAAGGCGTGAACGCTGCCGTGCTGATGGAAGGCAGCGCCAACATCGCCCGCGAGACGCAAGACCTGCGGGTGGTGATCGTGCCCGAGATCAACACCGGCACGGCCGCGCTGATCGCCTCGGTCATCAACCCGGCCATCGGCCTGGGCAGCTTTCTGGCGCAGATGTTTTTAAGCAGGCCGCTGACCGAAGCCAACACGCAGGAGTTTCACATTGACGGCGCCTGGGGCGACCCGCGCATCACCAAGGTGGAACGCAAACCGGCGGCTACGGGGGCCAAACCATGAAGCTCTCAGCCCGTCCACGCTGGCTGCGCTTGCAAGTCAAATGGAACCGTCGCTGGACACTGTGGGTGCTGCTGGTGGCGCTGGTGCTGACCCTGCTGGGCGCGCTGATCTGGCTGGCCGGCCGCTACGAGGCCAGCCTGGTGCAAAGCCGGCTGGAGCGCGACACGGTCGAGATCGCCACCGAAATTCGCGCCGGGCTGAGCCGCAACACCCAGACCCTGCAAGCGCTGCAGGCGGTGGAACGCAACGCCGGCGAATGGCGCAGCCAGGCCGGCGAGATGCTGCGCCAGCACCGCGAAATCATCCGCATTGAGTGGCGCGATGAATCGCTCAATCTGCTGAACTTTGACGAATCCCCCTACCGCACTTCGGTGTTTGATCGCTTGGGACGCGACGCCTCCAGAGTGGACACCCTGCAGGCATGCAGCACCGCACTGCGCGTCAGCGGGCCGGGCTATTCAAGCAGCTACTTCACCCTGCAAAATAACGGCCTGGGCCTGGAACTGCTGGACGTCTGCCTGCCCATGGTGACCGAAGGCCGGCTGCGTGGCTACAGCGTGGCAACCTACTCGCTGCAAGACATCCTGATCGAGCTGGTCGGAAAGCAACTGTTGCGCGGTCAAGGCCTTTCATTCACTGAGGCCGATGGCACCCGCTTGGCCATCACCGGCACACCGACGCGCAGCAGTCGCTTTTACAACGCTCAGCAACCGCTGGACCTCTCAGGCACCAAGCTGGTGGTGCGCATGGACAGCTGGAAAGGCTCGTCCGACTTTTTCCCGAACATGCTGACCGCGCTGGTCAGCAGCCTGGCGCTGGCGCTGATGGCGGTGTTGTTCATGCTCGGGCGTGACATCCGCCGCCGTTTGCGCGTTGAGCATGACCTGGCCGATGCGCTGGCTTTTCGCAAAGCCATGGAAGACTCACTGGTCACCGGCCTGCGCGCGCGCGACCTGGAAGGGCGCATCACGTACGTCAACCCGGCCTTTTGCAAAATGGTCGGTGTTGAGGCCAAAGAGCTGCTGAACCACAGCTTTCCAAGCCCTTACTGGCCGCCCGAGCTGGCCGGCGTTTACCAGGACCGTCAGGCCATCCGGCTGGCCAGCAACAGCTTGCCGCAAAGCGGTTTTGAGTCGGTCTTCATGCGGCGCGACGGCACACGCTTTCCGGTGCTGATCATCGAAGCGCCCTTGATCAATGCCAACGGCAAACACACCGGCTGGATGAGCGCTGTGCTCGACCTCAGCGAGCAGCGCCGCGTCGAAGAGGTGTCGCGCGCCAGCCAGGACCGCTTGCAAGCCACCGCGCGCCTGGCCATGGTCGGCGAGATGGCGTCCTTGCTCAGTCATGAACTGAACCAGCCCTTGGCCGCCATTTCCAGTTATGCCACCGGCTCGCTCAATCTGCTGGCCGCTGCTGACGTGGCCGCATTGCCGCTGAACCAAGACCTGCAACTGGCGCTCAGGCGCATCAGCGAGCAGGCCGAGCGCGCCGGCAAGGTCATCAAGAGCGTGCACGACTTTGTACGCCGGCGCGACCAGGTGCGCGAGCGAGTGGCACCACGTGCGTTGCTCGACGCCATCATGCCGCTGGTCAGCCTGCAGGCACGCAAGCTTCAGGTGCGCGTGGTCATCGATGTGGATCCGGTTTCCAGCCAAGTGCTGTGCGACCGCACCATGGTCGAGCAAGTCTTGCTTAACCTGTGCCGCAACGGCATGCAAGCCATGCGGGGCACCAAAATGCTGCCTGACCGCGAGCGCGTGCTGACGCTGCGTGTGAAGCCGGCGGCAGCCATAGAAACCAATCGCTGGGTTTCGTTTTCTGTGACCGACCACGGCGTCGGCATCTCCGGCGAAGTGGCAGACAAACTCTTCACGCCTTTTTTCACCACCAAGTCCGAAGGCATGGGCCTGGGCCTGAGCTTGTGCCGCACCGTGATCGAGCAGCACGGCGGCTTTCTGGGCTATGAGCCGGCCCACCCGCACGGCACGGTGTTCAGCTTCACCCTGCCGGCCAGCCCCTCGCAGCAAGCCCCGAATGCGCACCTGCTGCCCTTGGTTGCAACCACTGAAACAGTCACATGAAAACCAGCCTCCATGCAACGGTCTATATCGTGGACGACGATGCCGGCGTGCGCGACGCCCTGGCCTGGCTGCTGCGCTCACGCCGGCTGAGCAGCGAATGCTTTGGCAGCGCTGAAGCCTTTGACGCGCGCATCACCACCATCAGCGGCGTGCGCGAACCGTCTTGCGTGCTGCTCGATGTGCGCATGGCCGGCCTGAGCGGCCTGGCCATGTTTGAAAAACTCATCACCTACGGCTTGCTGCCGACGTTGCCGGTGATTTTTTTGACAGGCCACGCTGACGTGCCCACCGCTGTGGATGCCGTCAAACGCGGCGCTTTTGATTTTTACGAAAAGCCGTTTTCAGACAATGCGCTGGTAGACCGCATCGAACAGGCGCTGGCCTTGTCGGCCGCCAAGCTGGCTGAACACAACCAGTCCACCGGCCGGCAAGCCCGGCTGGAGGGCCTGACCGAGCGTGAACGCGATGTGCTGCGCCTGGTGGTGGGCGGCCTGCCCAACAAACTGGTGGCCGACCAGCTGGACATCAGCGTGCGCACGGTGGAAGTTCACCGCTCACGCGTGTTCGACAAAATGGGCGTTAAATCCGCCGTTGAGCTGGCCAACCTGATGCGCGGCGCCTAAGCCTAAGCCTAAGTGCCCGGTTTGTCCTTGTCGTTGCCCGGATCCAGCTTGACCTCACCCTTCTCACGCCCCGAAAACATGGTCCACCAGACGATGAACACCAGTATCAGCAAGGCCCCGAGGGCTTCGAGTAAAAGCAAAATCATGTCGGTTTATATCCGGTTGGCAAAGACCCTGCTGATTATCTGTGGCAGCTACTGGCTGGCCGCCTGCGCCGTGCGCACACCGCTGCCGCCCTGGCAAGTGCTTGATATGCCGGCCACCCCCGTGGTCCCTGCCGCGCAGGCCCCGGCACCCGCGCCGCTTGCAGTGCCCGCGCCCGCCCCGGCCGGCGCATGGCAACCCACCAAAAGCCGCTGGGTCCCCGTGCCCTGGAGCGACTTGCCCGGCTTTGACAAAGACACCTTGTTTGAAGCCTGGAACGCCTGGATCAAAAGTTGCGAAAGACCAGGCCCCATCTTCGCGCCCCTGTGCCCGGACGTGCGCCGCCTGAGCATTGGCAGCGCAGACGAACAACGCGCCTGGATGATCGAGCGCCTGCAACCCCTGCGCGTCGAGTCACTGAGCGGCGTGGCCGACGGCCAGCTCACCAGCTACTACGAGCCGATCTTCCAGGCCAGCCGGCAACAAAGCGCCACCTTCAACGTGCCGCTGTACCAGCTGCCCGCCACACTGCGGCGCGGCCAGCTCTGGTACAGCCGGCAAGACATTGAGACCCAGCCCGAAGCGCAGGCCGCCCTGCAAGGCCGCGAGATCGCCTGGCTCGAAGACCCCATCGATGCCCTGCTGTTGCACATCCAGGGCTCAGGCCGGCTGCGGCTGATCGAGTCCGACGGCAGCCAGCGCACCGTGCGCGTGGCCTTTGCCGGCTCCAACGAGCAGCCCTACCGCAGCGTCAACGCCTGGCTGCAAGAGCAAGGCGTCAGCAAACTCAACCCCTGGCCCGACGCCACCAAAGCCTGGGCTGCGCAAAACCCGCAGCGCGTGCAGCAACTGCTGTGGAGCAATCCGCGCTACATCTTTTTCAGGGAAGAAGCCCTGCCGGAGCAAGACACCGGCATCGGCCCGCGCGGCGCCCAGGGCGTGCCCCTCACGGCCGGCCGCTCCATCGCCGTCGACCCCGGCAGCATCCCCTACGGCACCCCCGTCTGGCTCAGCACGCCCGGCCCCAGCGTGCAACTGCAAAAACTGGTGCTGGCGCAAGACACAGGCAGCGCCATCGTCGGCGCTGTGCGCGCAGACTACTTCGCAGGCACCGGCCCCGAAGCCGGCGCACTGGCCAGCAAAGTCAATCAGCCGCTGCGGTTGTGGGTGTTGTGGCCGCGCTGAGCGAGCGCATGGTAGCGCCCTTTCTGCGATCTTGCCGTCATACCGCAGCCACATAATCTCCAGACCCACAAGGAGCCTCTCTCATGCCTTTGCATCCCGTGATCGAATCCGCCTTACGTGCTTCTTCTGTTCGCCCTTACCGCGAACTGGGTGTGGCGCAGGCGCGGGTGCAGGCCAAGTCGGGGGCGCCGGCTAAGCCTGATGTGGCTTTGGCGGCGGTGCGGGATGTGCTGATTCCCGGGCCGGGCGGCGACATACCGGCGCGGGTTTACACGCCGCAGGGCCAGGGGCCGCACCCCGTGCTGATGTTTTTTCATGGTGGCGGCTTTGTGGTGCTGGACCTGGACTCGCATGACTACATCTGCATGCGACTGGCCGCTGGCGCAGCTTGCGTGGTGGTGTCGGTGGACTACCGGCTGGCGCCAGAGCACCAATTTCCGGCCGGGCCGGACGACTGCCTGGCGGCCACGCGCTGGGCGGCGGCGCATGCCACAGAGTTTGGCGGTGATGGCTTGCGGCTGGCGGTGTCGGGCTTGAGTGCTGGCGCCACCATGGCCGCCGTCACGGCCTTGCGCGCGCGTGACGAAGGCGGGCCGGCGCTGCGCGGGCAAGCGCTGTTTTACCCGGTCACCGACTACCCCACAGTGTTGACCGCGTCTTACCAAAGCTACGCCAGCGGTTACGGTCTGACGCAAGACAACATGCTCTGGTTTTGGGAACAGTACCTGCAAACGCCAGCCGCGGGGGGTCACCCGTATGCGTCGCCGCTGCGCGCGGAATCACTCGCCGGTTTGCCGCCAGCCTGTGTGTTTGTAGCGGAGTGTGATGTCTTGCATGACGAAGGCGCGGCTTACGCGCAGCGCATGCAACAGGCCGGCGTGACCACGCACTTTGAAGTTTGCAGGGGCACAGCCCACAGCTTTTTGAAGTACGCCGGCGTGCTACCTGAGGTGGATGCCGTGCTGGCAAAAACTTACGGCTGGCTGCGTGGGGTGCTGGCGGGCTCTGTGTCGCCGCCCAGAGCCTGATACAACGCGGCCTGACTGTTGAGCCGCGCCAGGCGGTTGTCGGCCAGCGCAATGTCAGCGCTGCGGCGCTTTTCTTGCGCGTCCAGCCAAGCTTTGAGGGCGGCGGCGCCAGCGCGGTAACGGGCTTCGTACAGGCGCTCGGCGGTGCGGGCCGCTTGCAGGCTTTCTTCCAGCAACGCGGCTTGCTGCGCGAGTTGCTGGCGCGCTGACAGGGCGTTGTCTACGTCACCGAGTGCGGTGTAAAGCGTCTGCCGGAAGTTGACCACGGCTTCTTCGTACTGCGTTTCAGACACCTGAATGCTCAGCTGCATATTGCTGCGCTGCAAGAAAGGCAGGCTGACGCCCAGGCCGAGTGCGGCCACCGGGTTTTGCAGCAGGTTGCCCAGCTGCGCGCTGGACGTGCCCAGGCTGCCGGTCAGGCTGAGCGCGGGGTAGTAGCTGGCGCGGGTGGCGTCAATGCGGGTGAAAGATTCGCGCAGGCGCAGCTCGGCAGCGCGCAGGTCGGGCCGGCGTGCCAGCAGGCTGGCGGGCAGGCCGGCGTCCAGCGTGGGCAAGGCTGCCGTTGGCAAGCTGGCCGGGTTGACCGGGGGCTTGCCACTGGCGCCGGGTGCGCTGTCCAGCAGCAGGGCCAGCGCAGTACGCGCTTCGACGGCCTGTTGCCGCAAGGCGCTCTGGCTGGCCTGCTGGCTGGCCAGCGCTTGCTGCGCCTCTGCCACTTCGAGCCCAGATGCCGCGCCGGCGCGGTACTGCGTTTGCACCAGCTTGAAAGTGGTTTGCGCGTAGCCAATGCTCTCGGCGTTGCTGGCCAGGCGTTGATTGATAAATGCAAGTTGCCAGTACAGCCTGGCCGTGGTGCCGACCAGCGCGAGTTGGGCACTTTGGCGGTCTTGCTCGGTGGCCAGCGCCTCCCAGCGGGCCACTTCGCGCTGACTGCCCAGCTTGTTCCACAAATCAATTTCGTAGCTGGCGCTCAAGCTGGCGCCGCTGCTGCGCGTGAGGTTGGCGCCGCCTTCCAGCGCCCGCCGCGTGCCCACACTGGCGCTGCCACTCAAGGCCGGTTGCAGCGCCTGGTCGGCCAGGCCGGCTTGCAACTGCGCGCGCCGCACGCGGATGGCGGCGGCCGCCAGGTTGTTGTTGCGCGCCAGCACATCGGCCACCAGTTGGTCGAGCACGGGGTCATTGAAACGCGTCCACCACAACGAACCGGCCGGGGCTTTCGCGGTGGCATCAAGGGCGACGGCCTGGCTGTATTGCGTCGGCAGCTGCAGCGCAGGCGCCTGGTAGGGGCTGTTGAAAGACGAAGCGCAGCCACCCAGCCAGAGCACGGCGGGCAGCACGACCGCCAGTGCCACAGGCCGGCGAACAAGGCCAAAAAAAGTCTGCTTGGTGTGCGGTGTCATGGTGGTGTTCATTCGCGGGCCAGCGCGTCAATCGGGTTGAGCTTGGCGGCATTGTTGGCGGGCAAAAAGCCGAAGATCACGCCAATCAAGGTGGAGCAAGCAAAGGCCGCGACCATGGACAGCGTGGAATACACCAGCGTGAAGCTGCTGCCGGATTTGTCAAAGCCCAAGCCCACCAGCAGCGACAAGCCGATGCCCAGCACGCCGCCCAACAAACACACCAGCACCGCTTCAATCAAAAACTGCTGCCGGATATCGGCCTGGCGCGCGCCCACGGCCATGCGCACACCAATCTCGCGCGTGCGCTCGGTCACGGACACCAGCATGATGTTCATCACGCCGATGCCGCCGACGATCAGCGAAATCAGCGCGATGGCCGAGATCAGCAGCGTCATGGTTTTGGTGGTGCTTTCAATCGTCTGGCGGATGGTGTTGGTGTTGAGCACAAAGAAGTCTTGCACGCCGTGGCGTTGCAGCAGCAGCCGGTTGACGCCCTGCTCTGCGGCTTCGGCCGACACCTCGTCGCTGATGCGCACGGTGATGCTGCGCAAATGGCTCTGGCCGGTGACGCGGCTCATGGCGGCGGTGTACGGGATCCACACATTGAGCGCGTCGGCGTTGCCAAAAGCCGACTCGCTGCGCTTGGCCACGCCGACCACGCGGCAGGGCACTTGCCCGAGCAAGATGACTTCACCCACCGGGTTGGGGTTGCGCGGAAAAAGCTGCTTGCGCGTGTTGTCGTCAATAACGACTTCTTGCGCCAGGCTGGCCACGCTGATGTCGTCAAAGGTGCGGCCGGCGGCCAGCTGCACGCCGCGCACCCGGAAATACTGCTCGCCCACGCCGTTGATGGTGCCCGTCACTGCGACGTTGCCGTAGCGCAGCGTGGCAAAGCTGCTGACGCTGGGCGTGACGCTGTCCACATAGCTTTGCTCGGCCAGCGCAGCGGCGTCTCCCGGTACCAGGGTGCGCACACGCGCGGCGCGTTGGTCACCAAAGCCACTGCCCGAAAAAATCTCGATGGTGTTGGTGCCGATGGCGCTGATGTTCTTGAGGATTTGCAGGCGCGAGCCCTCGCCCAGCGCCACCACAGACACCACCGAGGCAATGCCGATGATGATGCCCAGCATGGTCAAAAAAGTGCGCAGGCGGTGCGCGTTCATGGCCAGCACGGCCATGCGAAAGGCTTCGCTGAAACGGTCGCGAGCAGCCTGCCAGCGCCCGCTGGAAGCCGTCGCTGTTTTAAGTACGGCAGCCGGCGCTGCAGCGTTCGGCTGCGTCAGCCGGTCTGACACCACGCGCCCGTCGCTCAGTTCAATGATGCGTTCAGCGTGCGCCGCCACCTGCAGGTCATGCGTCACCATGATGATGGTGTGGCCCTCAGCATGCAGCTCCAGCAGGATCTTGATCACCTCGGCGCCGCTTTGCGTGTCGAGTGCGCCGGTTGGCTCGTCGGCCAGCAAGACGTGACCGCCGTTCATGAGCGCGCGCGCAATGCTGACGCGCTGCTGCTGCCCACCCGAGAGCTGGCCCGGCTTGTGCAGCAAGCGGTCGGCCATGCCCAGCCGCGTGAGCAGCGCGGTGGCGCGTTCGCGGCGCGAAGCCCTGGGGCGCCCCGCATAGATGGCCGGCACTTCCACATTGCCGATGGCGCTCAGGTCCCCCAGCAAGTGGTAGCGCTGAAAAATAAAACCGAAATGCTCGCGCCGCAACTCAGCCAGCTCGTCAGCGCCCAGCTGGCCGGTCGGCCGGCCGGCCACGCAGTAACTGCCGGCGCTGGGTTTGTCCAGGCAACCCAGAATATTCATCAGCGTGGACTTGCCCGAGCCCGAGGCACCGACGATGGCCACCATCTCGCCGGCGCGTATGTCGAGGTTGATGTCAGCCAGCACGGTGATCGTGCCTTCGCCCGCCGGAAAGTCGCGTTGCAGCCCGCGCAGCTCAAGCAGCGCGGGGGCGTTGGCGGTGTTGCCGGTCACAGCCTCAGCCCTCAAAACCGGATACGCGGTGCTTGCCGGGGCGGGGTCTGGCTGCCGGGCGGCGGCGCTTCACTGAGCACGACCTTCTCGCCTTCGGCCAGGCCTTCCAGTATTTCCGCATTGACGTTGTTGTTGATGCCGACTTTGACGGTGCGCTTTTCGGGCTTGCCGTCTGCGCCCACCACGCGCACGCTGGCCGGGCCGCGCCGCCCCGTCTGCTCAATGGCGGCAGACGGAATGGTGATGACGCCCTTGGCTTCGTTTTGCACGATGTAAACCTGCGCCGTCATGGAAATGCGCAGGCGGCCTTCGGGGTTGGGCACGTCGAGCAGGCCGTTGTAATAAATCGCCGTGTTGCTGCTGCTGGGCGTGTCGCTGGCAATCGAGTCGGGCGCCGGCTCGACGCTGCGCAGCGTGGTGTTGTAGCGCTTGTCGGGCGCGCCCAGAATGGTGAAGTAAACCTTTTGCCCCGGCTTGACGCGCACCACATCGGCCTCCGAAATCTGCGCCTTGACGGTGATGGTGTCCAGCAGCGCCAGCTTGATGATGGTGGGCGCGCTCTGGTTGGCATTCACCGTCTGGCCTTGTTGCGTGACGATGGCCACCACCACGCCGTCCATCGGCGCCACGATGCGCGTGTAGGCCAGGTTGAGTTGCGCGGTGTCAGCGGCGATGCGCGCCTGCGCGATCTGTGCCTCGGAGGTTTTGATGTCGGCGCGGCTGGTGCCCAGCGTGGCCTCGGCCTGCTCAAAGGCCTGGCGTGAAATCGCGTCTGCCGCCAGCAGTTCTTTTTGCCGTTCAAAGTTCAGCTCGGCTTGCCGCAGCAAGGCGCGGCGGGAACCGAGCAGCGCCTCGGCGCTTTGCAGCGCGGCCTGCGTGTTGCGCAAATCATTTTTCTGCTTGAGCGCGTCAATCTCGGCAATCAACTGGCCCTTTTTAACGGTATCGCCCAGCGCCACGGCCAGGGTCTTGATCTGCCCCGAAGCCTGCGCTCCCACGCTGACCTGCTTGAACGCTTGCAGAGTGCCGGTGGCCAGCACCGACTGCTCCAGGTCGCCCAGCGTGGCCGTGGCCGTGACAAAAGCTGGCGGCTTGCTGGCCGGAAAAAAGTAGAGCTTGACGCCCACGCCCGCCCCGGCCAGCAGCAGCGCAGCCAGCGCATAGCGCCAGCGGGTAGAGAGCTTGGAAAGACTGAATCGGCGCATGGATGTGCTTCTTGTGGGGAGTGGGGGCTAAGCCATGACTTTACAAGGCCGGCCGCCTTGTCCGCGACCGGTCTCCGCAAAGCCCCGGTAAAGATGCCGGTCTGAACATTGCTATCCTCATCAAGGGTGGTGTGCCAACGAAGCAGCTTGAGGCCTACACTTTGCTGCTAAACGTACCGGGAGACTCGCCATGAACGCCCCTTTGCCAGAGCACATCCGCCAGTCGCTGGAGACCGTCACGCTGGACGACAAATACAGCCTGGACTATGGCTACGCTTTCATGAGCGGGGTGCAGGCGCTGGTCAAGCTGCCCATGCTGCAGCGCCTGCGTGATGCGCAGCAGGGCAAGAACACTGCCGGCTTTATTTCGGGCTACCGTGGCTCGCCGCTGGGCGGCTATGACCAGGCGCTGTGGAAGGCGGCCAAGTACCTGAAGGCGCAGCACATCGTGTTTCAGCCGGGCGTGAACGAGGAGCTGGCGGCGACTGCCGTTTGGGGTACGCAGCAGCTGGGTTTTGCGCCGCCGGGCACCAACAAGTACGACGGCGTGTTCGGCATCTGGTACGGCAAGGGCCCGGGCGTGGACCGCACCTCGGACGTTTTCAAGCATGCCAACATGGCCGGCACCACCCCCTGGGGCGGCGCGCTGGCAGTGGCCGGTGACGACCATGTGGCCAAGAGTTCGACCGCCGCGCACCAGAGCGACCATATCTTCAAGGCCTGCGGGCTGCCCTTGTTTTTTCCGGCCAGCGTGCAGGAAATTCTGGACCTCGGCCTGCACGCGCTGGCCATGAGCCGCTATGCCGGCGTCTGGGCAGGCATGAAGACGATCCAGGAAATTGTGGAGTCGTCGGCCAGTGCGCTGATCGACCCGCAGCGCGTGCAGATCAAGCTGCCGACCGACTTTGAAATGCCGCCGGGCGGCGTGCACATTCGCTGGCCCGATAGCGCGCTCGAGCAAGAGCAGCGCCTGTTTGACTTCAAGTGGTACGCCGCGCTGGCCTACATACGCGCCAACCGTTTGAACTACAACGCGATTGAAGGCCCGAACGACCGCTTTGGCTTGATTGCCAGCGGCAAGGCCTACAACGACACGCGTCAGGCGCTGGTCGATCTGGGGCTGGACGACGCGGCTTGCCAGCAGGTCGGCATCCGGTTGCACAAGGTCGGCGTGGTGTGGCCGCTCGAAGCGCAGCTCACACGCGAATTTGCCACCGGCTTGCAAGAGATTCTGGTGGTCGAAGAAAAGCGCCAGGTCATTGAATACCAGCTGAAGGAAGAGCTCTACAACTGGCGCGCTGACGTGCGGCCCCACATTCTGGGCAAATTCAACGAGGTTGAGGGTGACTTCAGCGGCGGTGAGTGGGGCATGTCCAACCCGGCGGCGCACACGCTGCTGCGGGCCAACGCCGACCTGTCGCCCGCGCTGATCGCCAAGGCGATTGCCGCACGCGTGAAAAAGCTCGACCTGCCCAGCGACATGCGCGCGCGCATCGACGCGCGGCTGGCGCTGATTGAGGCGAAGGAACGCGCCATGCAGGTGCTTGAGGTCAACACCGAACGCACGCCCTGGTTTTGCTCGGGTTGCCCGCACAACACCAGCACCAAGGTGCCCGAAGGCTCGCGCGCCATGGCCGGCATTGGCTGCCATTACATGGTGCTGTGGATGGACCGCAGCACCGCGGGTTTCACGCAGATGGGCGGCGAGGGCGTGCCCTGGGTCGGCCAGCAACCCTTCACCACCGACACGCATATTTTTGCCAACCTGGGCGACGGCACTTACTTTCACAGCGGCATGCTGGCGATCCGCCAGAGCATTGCCGCCGGCGTGAACATCACCTACAAAATTTTGTACAACGACGCGGTCGCCATGACGGGTGGCCAGCAAGTGGGCGAGCGGCCTGAGGGCCATTCGGTGGCGCAGATTGCGCAGTCGATGCACGCTGAAGGCGCTGTCAAAACCGTGGTGGTGACCGACGAGCCCGAGAAATACGAAGGCGTGACGCTGGCCGAGGGTGTGATCGTGCATCACCGCGATGCGCTGGACGCGGTGCAGCGGGAGCTGCGCGAGATCAAGGGCTGCACCGTCATCATTTACGACCAGACCTGCGCCACTGAAAAGCGCCGCCGCCGCAAGCGCGGCGCGCTGGTGGACCCGGCCCGGCGCGTGGTCATCAACCCGCTGGTGTGCGAAGGCTGCGGCGACTGCGGCGAGCAGTCCAACTGCCTGTCGATCGAGCCGCTGGAGACCGAGTTCGGCCGCAAGCGGCAGATCAACCAGAGCACCTGCAACAAGGACTATTCGTGCACCAAGGGCTTTTGCCCGAGCTTCGTCACCGTCGAGGGCGGCCAGCTCAAAAAGAAAGCCAAAGCCGACACGCGCCTCAACCCTTTTGATGACACCGCACTGGGCGCGTTGCCCCTGCCGGTTCTTCCGGTGCTGCCGCTGCTGGACGGCGCTAACGGCAGCAAGGGCAGCAAGGTCTGGGGCCTGGTGGTGGCGGGCGTCGGCGGCACGGGCGTCATCACCATCGGCCAGTTGCTGGGCATGGCGGCGCACATCGAGGGCAAAGGCATCGTCACGCAAGACGCGGCCGGCCTGGCGCAAAAAGGCGGCAGCACCTGGAGCCACGTGCTGATCAGCCAAAACCCCGGTGACATCTGCACCACGCGCGTTGGCATGGCCAGCGCTGACCTGGTCATTGGGTGCGACCCGATCGTGGCCGCGCACAAGGAAACCATGCTGCGCATGCAGCCCGGCAAAACGCATGTGGCGCTCAACGCCCACAGCGCGCCGACGGCCGCCTTTGTGCACAACGGCAGCTGGCAAAACCCGGGCAGCGCCTGTCAGGCCGAAATTACCAAGGCCGTAGGAGCCGAGCGCGTCGGCACCTTTGACGCCGACACCGCCGCCACGAAGTTGATGGGCGACAGCATTTACGCCAACCCGATGTTGCTGGGCTACGCATGGCAACAGGGTTGGGTACCGCTGGGTCTCGAGTCCATCCTGCGCGCCATCGAGCTCAATGCTGTGGCCGTGGACAACAACAAAGCCGCTTTCACCTGGGGCCGGCGCGCCGCCTGCCATCTGGCGTCTGTTCAAAACCTGTATGCGCCCGCGCAAGTGGTCAGCATGCCCGCACCGCGCCAGGGGCTGGATGCCTTGGTCGCACGGCGCGTCGAGTTTTTAACGCAGTACCAGAACGCCGCTTACGCCGCACGCTACACCGCACTGGTGGCGCGCGTGCAAGCCGCCGAAGAATGCCTGCCCGAGACCGTGCGCGGTAAAAACCTGCTGAGCCAGGCGGTGGCGCGCGGGCTCTTCAAGCTCATGAGCTACAAAGACGAGTACGAGGTGGCGCGCCTGCACACGCAGACCGGTTTTGAGCAGCAGATTCAGGCCATGTTTGAAGGCGACTTCAAAATCAACTACCACCTGGCACCGCCGCTGCTGTCCCGGCGCAATGACAAAGGCGAGTTGCAAAAAAGCCAGTTCGGCCCGTGGATGGCCAGTGCCTTCAAGCTGCTGACGCGCTTCAAAGGCCTGCGCGGTACGCCGCTGGATGTGTTTGGCTACACCGAAGAACGCCGCAGCGAACGCGCCCTGATAGACAGCTACCGCGCCAGCATCGAAGAAGTCATCACCTCACTGACCGCTGCCAACCATGCGGCTGCCATTGAGTTGGCCCGCATCCCCGAGCAGATCAAAGGGTATGGCCATGTGAAAGAACGCCACCTGCTGGCCGCCCGCCAGAACTGGGCTGTGCTGACTCAGGCTTTCAGAAACGCCAGCTAAGAACGCGGGGATCTATCCCCGCCTTGCTCAGTCTTCGTCTGCGCCCAAGACCACGCGGCCGATGGCTTCTGAACCGAAGCCGCGCGCGGCCAGAAAGCGCATTTGTTTGCCGCGCTCTGCGGCGCCTGCCGCGGGCGTGCCGAATTTTTTGCGCCAGACTTCGCGGGCGCGTTCGACTTCGGTGGCGTTGAGCGACTGCACGGCCGCTGCCACGGCTTCGGCTTGCAGCCCTTTGCCTTGCAGCTCGTGCCGGATGCGCGCTGCGCCGAAACGGCTGGCGCGACGGTTGATGACGGATTCGATGACGCGGGGTTCACTGATGAAGTCTTTGGCCTGCAAGTCGTCCAGCACCCTGGCCAGCTGACCGGGTTCTTCTTCATGCGGGGCGAGCTTGCGTTCGAGCTCGGCGCGTGAATGCTCGCGCCCGGTGAGCAGGCGCAGCGCCCGGCCCTTGAGCGACAGCGTGAAGCCGCCGCGCCCGCCACCGCGCCGCTCAGGCGGGGTGGCGGGCGCAGCGTCGGGCGGGCTGTTTTCGCCGTGGCTCATGAAAGGCAGCCGGTCAGGCCGCCCGCCACAGGGCGATGGCGACTTTTTTCAGCGTGCCCAGCAACCAGTTGCTGGCGCTTGCGACTCGGTGGGACATGGCGTTGGACTCCTCGGAAAAACGGTTGGACTGCACGACTTCAAGGCCAGCGCCGGGGCTCAGACCTTGGCGAGTTTCTCGGCCTTATCGGCTTTCTCGGCCTTGTCGGCTTTGGCAGGAGCGTTGACCGCGATCAGCGGGATGCCCAGGGACTCGCGCACCTTGTTCTCGATCTCGATGGCGAGATCGGGGTTTTCTTTCAGGAACTCACGCGAGTTGTCGCGGCCCTGCCCGATTTTTTCGCCGTTGAAGGCGTACCAGGCACCGGATTTTTCGACGATGTTGCCGGCCACGCCGAGGTCGAGCACCTCGCCCAGCCGGCTGATGCCTTCGCCGTAGAGGATGTCGAACTCCGCCATCTTGAACGGCGAGGCGACTTTGTTCTTGACCACCTTGACCCGGGTCTCGTTGCCGATCACCTCTTCGCCCTTTTTGATGGAGCCGATGCGGCGGATGTCCAGCCGCACCGAGGCGTAGAACTTGAGCGCGTTGCCGCCGGTGGTGGTTTCGGGGCTGCCGAACATGACGCCGATCTTCATGCGGATCTGGTTGATGAAGATGACCATGCAGTTAGCCTTCTTGATGGTGGCGGTGAGCTTGCGCAGCGCCTGGCTCATCAAACGCGCTTGCAGGCCGGGCAGCGAGTCACCCATCTCGCCTTCGAGTTCGGCCTTGGGCGTGAGCGCAGCGACCGAGTCGATGACGATCAAATCGACCGCGCCGGAACGGGTGAGGGAGTCAACGATTTCGAGCGCTTGCTCGCCGGTGTCGGGCTGACTGATCAGCAGCTCTTGCAGGTTGACACCGAGTTTTTGGGCGTACTGGATGTCCAGCGCGTGTTCGGCATCGACAAAGGCGCAGGTGCCGCCCAACTTTTGCATTTCGGCGATGACTTGCAGCGTCAGCGTGGTTTTGCCCGATGACTCAGGGCCGTAGATCTCGACCACACGGCCGCGCGGCAGGCCGCCAACGCCCAGCGCAATGTCCAGCCCCAGTGAGCCGGTAGACACGACCTGGATGTCCTCGATGACCTCGCCGGCGCCGAGCTTCATGATGGTGCCTTTGCCGAATTGCTTTTCAATTTGCAGCAGCGCGGCCTGCAGGGCCTTGGCTTTTTCAGTGTTCAGGGCGGAATTGGCTTTGACGGGTGCTTCCATGAAAATCTCCAGTTAAATCAACAAGTTAAACAAATAATCGGGTTGCATGGGGCTGGTGT
>JBIKHR010000183.1:0-6170 GCA_044362035.1 Polaromonas sp.
AAAGCCGCGGCACGGCAAGCCATTGGCCGGCAAGGCAAGCCACGGCGATGCGGGCGTCAAACACCTGCTCCAGCGCGCGGTGTGTTTCGGCATCGCGGCAAGCGCCCTGATGCGTCAGCCGGCCATGTCGCATGACCAGCATCTCGTCGGCCTGCAAGGCCAGGGAGATTTCATGCAACACACTGACCACAGTTTTGCCTTCGGCCACCAACGCACGCACCATCAGCAACCAGTCGGCCTGGTGAGGCGGGTCCAGGTTGGCCAGCGGTTCATCCATCAGCAGCACCTGCGCCTCGACGGCCAGGGCGCGTGCCAGCAACACGCGCTGGCGCTCGCCGGCCGACAGCTGGCCGATGGAGCGAGCACGCCAGTCCCAGGCCTTTGTGAGCCCGAGCGCGCGGGCCACGGCAGCATGGTCAGCCGGTGCGGGTCCGGCCAGCCAGGCTTGATGCGGCAAGCGCCCCAGCATGACCAGGTCATACACACACAGGTCTTCGTCCGACGTCTCGCCCTGTCCCAACCAAGACAACAGCCTGGCGCGTTCGCGTCCCGGGTAGCTGCCCAGCGGCCGGCCCAGCAAATCAAGGTCGCCCGTGTGCGCCAGCAAGCCGGCCAGCGCCCGAAGCAAGCTGGACTTGCCGGCACCGTTGGGGCCGACCACGCTGACCCAACTGCCCGCCCGCAAGCCAAAAGACAGGTCTTGCAGCACAGAAATGCCGCCCAGTTGCGCGCCGAGTTCATGCACGCGCAGAGCCATGGGCTGGTTGAAAGGCGCGGTCATGAAGCAGCACCTCTGCGGCTTTGGCCTTGCCGGTGCATCAGCCAGAGCAAATAAGCACCGCCCAGCACCGCCGTCAGCACACCCACCGGCAACTCGCGCGGCGCCAGCAGCGAGCGCGCCAGCAAATCTGCCGCCAGCAGCAAGACCGCACCCACCAGGCTGGCCAGACCGATCAGGCGGCCCGGCGTGGTCTTGACCAGCGAGCGCACCAGGTGGGGCGCAGCCAGGCCTACAAAAGCGATCAATCCGGTTTGCGCCACCGCCGTGCCCGTGGCCAACGCGAGCACGCCGATCAGCGCCGCGCGCAGGGCCGGCAGCGGCAAGCCCAGGCTTTGCGCGGTGGATTCACCGAGCGCCAGCGCGTCCAGCACCGGGCTCATGGCCCAGGCCGCCAGCAGGCAGAGCAATGCCACCGCGGCCATCAGGGTGCAAGCCGGCCACGCCAGAAAACTCGTGCTGCCCAGCATGAAAGATTGCATCGCCTGCATGATGTCCGGCGACAGCAGCAAGACCAGCGAGGTCAGCGCGCCCAGCACCACGGCCACCACCACACCGGCCAGCAGCAAGCGCAGCGTGTGCTGCACACCCTGCGCCAGCAACAGCGTCAGCAACACCGCCAACCCCGCGCCGGCAAAGGCAGCGCCCGACAAACCCAGAAGCGACAACCATTCAGTGGCCAGCGGCGACACACCCAGCAAGGCCATGGCCAGCGCCACGCCCATCGAGGCACCCGATGCGCTGCCCAGCAAATAAGGGTCGGCCAGCGGATTGCGAAACAAGCCCTGCGCCAGCGCGCCGGCCAGCCCGAGCAAGGCACCGGCCAGCCAGGCACCCAAGCTGCGCGGCAGCCGAATCTCCCAAACGATTTGCCAGGCTTGCGGGTCACGCTGCAGGGTGGCCAGACTGTCCAAGCCGGTGCTGCCCACGCCCATGCCCAGCAGCATCAGCACGGCGCTGAGCAGCAACAAGACCGGCGACAGCCAGCGACCATTCATCCGCGTCATTGGGTTGTGTCTTCTAGGCACTGCGCCATCAGGCGGGCACCTTCGGCCAGACGCGGCCCCGGGCGCGTCACCACGTCAGCCTGCTCAGGCGACAACAGGCAAACACGCTTGGCACGCACCGCCCGCATCGCGGACCAGCCGGGGTAAAGCAACAGGCCTTCTGCGCTGCGCCCGGCAACGATGATCACATCCGGATCAGCCCGCAACACGAACTCCGGGTTGAGCTGCGGAAAAGGCCCGAGCGCTGCGGGCACGATGTTGCGCGCACCCAGCCGCGCCAGCGTTTGCCCGATGAAAGACGACTCACTGGCGGCGTAAGGCCCGCGCCCCACTTCAACATAAACACGGGCCAGCCGGGCCCTTGGTGACAGCGCCTTGGCTGCAGTCGAAAGCTCTGCGTCCATGCCGCGCCAGAGCTGCGCTGCAAGGCCCTCAGGCGCGCCCAGCACCACACCCAACGTTTGCAGCACTCGCTGCAGATCGGCGTGCGTCTTCGGCTCCAGCGCCAGCACCTGGATGCCCAGGGCTTGCAGGCGCTGGCTGGCGCGGGACGAGCCGGCCAGTAGCACCAGGTCTGGCTTGAGCGCCACGATGGCTTCTATGCTCGGCTCCAGACCCGCCCCGACAACCGGCAACTGCCGCACGCTGGCCGGGTAATTGGAATACTCATCAACGCCCACCAGACGCTGGCATTGCGACAGCACGCAAACACTCTCAGTCAGCGAGGGCAGCAAACTGACGATGCGCTGCGCCGGGCCGGGCAGCGTCAACGTCTGGCCCCGGTCATCCAGCACTTGCAAGGCCCAGGCGGGTGACAGCGCAAAACCCAAGAAGGCGGCAAGCAACCAGGCCCCGGCACGCTCAATCATGTTGCGCACCCCAGGCCATGATGATGCGGTGCAACTGCTCAACGCCATCGGTCAGCGATGCCGGCCCGGGCTGCAGTATGTCAGCCGACTTGATCTCAAAAATCTGCCCGGTTTTGACCGCATTCACGTCAGCCCAGCCGGGCCGCGCCAGCACATGCGCAGGCCGAAAGCGCCGCCCACACCACGAGCCAAAAACGATATCAGGGTTGCGCGCCACGATGGCAGCGCCGTCGGCAATGATGCGGTCCTTGCCCATCGGTTCACGGGCCAGCTCCGGAAAACAGTCGTCACCGCCGGCAATACCTATCAGCTCCGACACCCAGGCAATCGCGCTGATGTGCGGGTCGAACCACTCTTCAAAATAAACACGCGGCCGTTGCTTAAGCGTGGCGGCCGCCAGCGATATGTCAGCCAGCCGGCGCTGCATGGCCTCAATGCGCTGCAGGCCTTGCTCTGCCTGGCCTACCATCGCGGCAAGCTGGTAGAGCATCGAGAAAATCTCGGCCACGCTGCGCTGGTTGAAGATAGTGACCTGCACACCGGCGCGGATCAGCTGCGCCGCAATGTCCGCCTGCAAATCAGAAAAGCCGATCACGCAGTCTGGCTTGAGCGCGAGGAGCTTGTCGATCTTCGCGCTCAAAAAAGCGCTGACCTTGGGCTTGTCCATCCGCGCCTGCGGCGGCCGCACCGTGTACCCCGAAATCCCCACAATGCGCCGCTCCTCCCCCAGCAGATAAAGCCACTCGGTGGGCTCTTCTGTGAGGCAGACGATGCGTTGGGGGGAATGATCGGGCATGAAGCTATTTAGGCTGAAATTGCAAAGTGACAAAAGCGCCGGTACCTGGTGTGTTGTAAAAAGAGGCTACCTGGTACTGACGGTTAAAGGCATTTTCTACTCGCGCACGCAACGTCCATTCTTTGTCGATTTGCTTGCTGGCATAAAAGGACCAAACGCTGTAACCGGGGAGCACCAATCTGTCGTATTGGCTATTCCGACGCTCGCTGGCCCCATAGAATTTAGCGCCCAACTCGAGCCCCGATACCATCCTCGAAACGTCTGCTGAGCCATAGTTGCGCGCCCGACGGGCAAGCGCCTCGCCGGTGCTCAGATTTTGAGGATTTTGGGACACCAAAGACATCCGCACACGGTTACCCCACCACTGAGTTTGAATAACGGCTTCCACGCCCTTATTTTCCGTGCGTCCAATATTGCTGTAGGACTCGGGCCAGCGGTTGTCAGAGATTATGGAATCGGTAGTGTGGGTTTCAAAATAAATGGCGCGGGCATAGGTCTCATCACTGGCGTAGACCAAACCGATTTCTTGGCTTCGGTGGAACTCCGGCTTCACGTTCGGGGTGGCGGCTACTTCATACGCCGTTGGTGCCCTAAAGCCAGTTGACAAGGACCCGGTCACTTTCCATTGCTCATTCAAGCGGTAGCCGAGGCCCAAAAGACCTGACATGGCGGATTGATCGCTGCTGGCTGTGGGGCCTGAAGCTGTTTTTTTCGTTACCAATTGGTCGTTGCGAACGTTGCCTTGCAAGGAGAGTTTCCCAATTTTTTGCGTCAGGCCTGCGTAATAGCCCAGACCGTTTCTGCGCATGTCATAAGCGTTATCGCCTTTGCCGGTGTAACTGGCCTGTGACGAATCAATGCCAAAGTTCAGCAACGTATCAGCTGCGAGCTGGTAAAAATTAGACCAGCGCACTTCACGTTGATTGCCAGTGAAAATTCCGTTTTTGTATGAGTTGTCTCCTGCGGCATACATGACGCCGTTCTTAGCATCTTCATAGCGCAGTTGCGAAACGGACAAATCAAGCGTGCTGGTCCAATATTCGGTCATATTCCTGCGCACAAAAGCGCCGAAGTTTTCGGTTTCCTTCTTCAACACATGCACATCGGTGGCCGCGCCGAAGGTGTCGTCGTACTCCGATGACGCTACGCTGGCTTTGACACGCAAGCCCATTAACAAATCTGCATCGATCTTTTTATCCAGCCGCAATGAGGCGAAGTCATTTTTAAAACCATCGCTGTCCGCATTTGCGGTAGGCTTTTGCAAACTGTTAATCGCCGAAAAACCGTCTGAGGACGCGCTTCCCACATTGAAGTTGAGCTTGTAGCCGTTGGACTCGCCGGAATAACCCAGCAACATTTCTTGGGCGTTGTGCGCTCCCAGCGACGCGGAACCATAAGCCCGTGGCACACCACTTCCCGTGCGGGTAGTGATGCTGATGACCCCCCCCACGGCAGCGTCTCCGTACAAGGCGCTGGCGTTGCCGCGCAGTATTTCAATGCGCTCAATCTGCTGAATCGGAATATCGATGACTAGCAAAGAGCCAATTTGGTCCACCGGCGCACGGATACCGTCAACCAATATGGCGGTGTTGATGCTGTCTTGCCCGCGCAAGAAGAATGAAGTCACCGCACCCGGTCCGCCGTTTCGGCCAAACTCAAAGCCAGCCTCACCTTGAAGCAAATCCGCCAAAGTTTGCGCTTGAGAGCGCTCAATGTCTTTGCGGGTGATCACTGATAAGGATGAGAGCACATCAGCCAGAGGTTGTTCGACCCGCATGGCTGTCACCACCACCTCTTGCAAAGTCGGAGTGTTAACAGGAGTTTGCGAAAAACCAGCGGTGTGAATTAAAGCAGCAGCCACGGCCGTTGGAAGCGCGGCGATGCGCGCACTGAAGATACCAGTTGTCATGTGAATAGACCATCAAATAAGCTCTCACCGGCATCCCCGCCAGTGCATGAGCGTTACGGTGGCGCACTTTAAAAAAGACGCACCACCACCTTGTTGGCCGGTATCCGGGCTGACGAAGCTGCCTTCATCGCCTTCCCATGCGCTTGTTCAAGGCGCTCAGTGGCGAGTGATGAAAGCTGAATGCATTTGCCAGGCCATAAAGCCGGGCAGACACAACCGTTCGTTTTACCGTTGCGGGGGCAGCGCAGGTTAAAAGTGTTGGCGCTCGCAGACCGGGGCCTGCGTGGCTTTGACTCTCTCCTGCTTCCCGTTGAACTGCGGCATGTGAACCACACCGCGAGCACCAACAAGCTCATTCTAAGTGCCGAATCTTCCATCAACCCTACAATCAGCTTTCCCATGGCAGACCCCACCCCCACTGAACAACTGGTCGAACGTGTAGAGCGGCTCTTGCTGCGCTATGAAGAGTTGCTTCGCACCAATGAGTTGCTGACCCAGCAGGTGCAGGCCCTCAGTGCTGAGCGTGACTCGCTGAAGTCCCGCTTGAGCGCTGCTCGCTCCCGCGTCGATGTGCTGCTGGAGCGGCTGCCAGAGCCTGATACAAAGACGCCCTCATGAAGCAGCTTGAAGTACAGATCATGGGCCAGAGCTACCTGCTTGGCACCCCGGACAAAGGTGACGAACGCCTGCTGGACGCTGTGGCCAAAGTTGACGCCGCCATGTGCAAAATACGTGACGCCGGCAAGATCAAGGCGCGTGACCGAATTGCCGTGCTGGCTGCGCTGAACCTGGCCTTTGAGTTGTCGGACCG
>JBIKHR010000184.1:0-6135 GCA_044362035.1 Polaromonas sp.
AGGCCAGGGCCGGCTCGGCTTTGAGAATGACCTCGGCGAGTTCCTTGGCGCGCAGCAGCGGCATGGTCGTCACCGCCACCAGCCCGGCGTGCACCGAGCCCAGCCAGGCCAGTGCCATGTTCACTGAATTGCCACCGCGCAGCAGCACCCGGTTGCCGGGCACCAGGCCGTGGTCTTCGGTCAGCACCTGGGCAATGCGCCGGATGCGTTCGCCTGCTTCGGCATAGCTCAGGGTGAGGTCTTCTGAGCGCAGAAAGGGCCGCGCCGACCAGCCTTGCTGCGATGCCCGCGCCAAAAGCTCCGCCACCAGGTTAGCCTGCGCGGGGATCTGCAGTTCCGGCGCGTCGTAGCGCAGCTGGGGCCACTGGTCGGGGCCGGGCAGCCGCTCATGCACATAGCGGTCGGTCTGGGCTGAAGGGGTCGCCACGGCGGGCGCTGAAGCCGGGGAGGTCATGGTTTGAGCAAGGCCTTTCCAATGATGAGCTGCTGCACTTCGGTGGCGCCTTCGTAGATGCGCAGCGAGCGGATGTCGCGGTAAAGGCTCTCAACCTTGGTGCCCACTTTCACGCCCAAGCCGCCGTGCATTTGCAGCGCCATGTCGATCACGCGCTGGGCGTTTTCGGTAGCGCACATCTTGGCCATGGCGGCGGCCACGCTGCGTGCCTGACGGCCAGCGTTGCTGTTGCTGTCCGGGGTAGCGCCGCTCTCATGGGCGTCGCGCATCCAGGCGGCGCGGTAGGTCAGCAGGGCGGCAGCGTCGATCAGGGCCGCCATCTCACCCAGCTTGGCCTGGGTGAGCTGAAAGTCGGCCAGCCGCTGGCCGAACATCTGCCGGGCCTGCGCGTGAGCCACCGCTTCGGCCAGCGCGCGGCGCGCCATGCCCAGCGCCGCCGCCGCCACTGATGCGCGAAAAATATCCAGCGTTTGCATGGCCAGCTTGAAGCCGCCATCGAGCGGGCCGAGCTGCGCGTCTACGCCCAAGGCGCAATCCGTGAACTGCAGGCTGGCCAGCGGGTGCGGTGCCATCAGTGCGATGTGCTCGCTGCTGTCGAGGCCGGCGTGCGGCGCGTCCACGATGAAGGCGGTCATGCCGCGCGTGCCGGCGCCCGGCGTGGTGTTGGCGAAGGTGACGTAAAAATCGGCCATATCGCCGTTGCTGATCCAGGTCTTGCTGCCTTGCAGCATCCAGCCGCGGGCATCGCGCACAGCCGTTGTGCGCAGCGCACCCGCGTCCGATCCGGCCTCGGCTTCGCTCAGCGCAAAGGCAGCTATTTTGCGGCCACTGGCGACGTCCGGCAAGTACGCCGCCTGTTGCGCGGGCGTGCCGGCCAGCGTGATGGCGCCACTGCCAAGGCCCTGCATGGCCAGCGAAAAGTCGGCCAGCGGTGAGTAAAAAGCCAGGGTTTCGCGCAGCACCACCAGCGCGCGCGAGTCGAGTTTGTCGAGCGCGCCGCCGGCGCTGGCCGGCACGCAGTAGCGCAGCCAGCCGGCGCTGCCCAGTCGCTGCACCCAGTCGCGGCAGGCGCGGCGGTCATCGCGCTCGTCCACCACCTGCTGCGCCGTCCAGCCGGCCAGATCGGCGGCCAGCGTGCGGTGCACTGGGTCAAAAAACGGCAGGCCGAACTGGTCGGCCGGCGGCACTGATTCGGTCTTCAAGGCAGCAGGGTCCTGCATGTCAGTCGCCTCCAAACACGGGCGTTTGCTTGGCCGCAAAGGCATCGAAGGCGCGCTTGAAGTCCTGCGTCTGCATGCAGATGGCTTGCGCCTGCGCTTCAGCTTCCAGGGCCTGATCCAGCGTCATGGCCCATTCCTGATGCAGCATGGTCTTGGTCATGCTGTGCGCAAACGTGGGTCCGCTGGCGAGGTTTTGGGCCATCGTCTGCGCGGCAGCCAGCACCTGGTCAGGCGCATGCAGCGCATTGAAAAACCCCCACTGCAAACCTTCGTCGGCGCTCATGGCGCGGCCAGTGAACAGCAGCTCGGAGGCGCGACCCTGGCCGATCAGCCGGGGCAGCAAGGCGCAGGCGCCCATGTCGGCGCCGGCAAGTCCCACGCGGGTGAACAAAAAAGCCGTCTTGGCGCGCGGCGTGCCCAGCCGCATGTCGGCGGCCAGCGCCATCATGGCACCGGCACCTGCACAGATGCCGTCGATTGCCGCCACGATGGGCTGCGGGCACAGGCGCATGGCTTTGATCAGGTTGCCGGTCATGCGTGTGAACTCGAGCATCTCGGGCATCGTCATCTGCGTCAGCGGGCCGATGATTTCATGCACGTCGCCGCCGGAGCAAAAGTTGCCGCCCGCACCCGTCAGCACCACCACCTTGACATCGTTGGCCAGTTCCAGCGCGCGAAACAGGTCGCGCAGTTCGGCGTACGAGTCAAAGGTCAGCGGGTTCTTGCGCTCGGGCCGGTTCAGGGTGATGGTGGCCACCCCGGCGTCAAAGGCGTATGCAAAGTGTTTGGCCTGGTGGCCGGCCATTGCGTTGAACTGTGCGCGCATGGGGTTGCTGTCGGTGATGTAGTGCTTCATGGGCTCGGGGCTGGGGGGTTGGTGATCAGGGGACGTCAGGCACCTTGGCGGGTGCGGCCATGTGGTGTTGCTTGACCTTGCCCAGCAGTTTGTGCAGGGCATCGATCTCGCGCACGGACAGACCGGAAAAAGCATCGACGATCCAGCCCTCATGCTGGCGCGCCATGTCCTCAAAGCTCTTGCGGCCAAGGGCAGTCAGGCGCACGCGA
This sequence comes from Polaromonas sp., assembly GCA_044362035.1. Lineage (GTDB taxonomy): Bacteria > Pseudomonadota > Gammaproteobacteria > Burkholderiales > Burkholderiaceae_C > Polaromonas. The sequence goes on from JBIKHR010000184.1 coordinate 2,740, forward strand.
AAAGCGCGCCGGTCACCGGCGACCTCCAGGCGTTCGACCAGGCCTTCGGTGACCAGTTGGTCGGTGATGCCGGTGATGTTGCCGCCGGTGACCATCATGCGGCGCGAGAGCTCGTTCATCTTCAGCCCGTCGGGGTTGCGTTCGAGCTGCGACATCAGATCAAAGCGCGGCAGCGTGGTGTCAAAGCGCTCGCGCAACTCTGTGCGCACCTGCTTTTCAATCAGCTGCGTGCAGGTCAGCAAACGCAGCCACAGGCGCAGGGCCTCCGGATGTTCGCTGTGACCGCGGGCTTCCATGTCCATGAGGGGCTTTCGCTGGGCTTATTCGATAGCGGCAGGTCGGGGTGCGCTGGCCGGGCCGGCCGGGGCAGCGCCCGCAGCAAGGGTTTGCTGTTTGGCCTGTTCGCGGTAAAGCTGGTCGCGCCCGCTCAGGTAAGGGCGCGGCCACTCAACATGCCGGCTTTGCAGCTTGGCCGCTTCGTGCAGCGTCCAGGCCGGATCTGCCAAGTGTGGCCGGGCAATCGCGCACAGGTCGGCACGGCCGGCCGCAATGATGCTGTTGACATGGTCCACCTCGGAGATCGCACCCACGGCGATGGTCTGGATGCCAACCTCGTTGCGGATGCGGTCGGCGAACGGCGTCTGGTACATGCGGCCATAGACCGGCTTGGCGGCGCGTGTGGTCTGGCCGGAGGACACGTCGATGAAGTCGCATCCGGCGGCCTTGAAGAGGCGTGCCATGGCCACGGCGTCATCGGCCGTGTTGCCGCCCGGGGCCCAGTCATGCGCAGAAATCCGCACGCTCATGGGCCGGTCGGCGGGCCAGACGGCGCGCATGGCGGCAAACACCTCAAGCGGGTAGCGGCAGCGCTTGGCCAGATCGCCACCATAGTCGTCCGTGCGCACATTGGTCAGTGGCGTGATGAAGCTCGACAGCAAATAACCGTGCGCGCAGTGCAGCTCAAGCCAGTCAAAGCCGGCCTCGGCGGCGTAGCGCGTGGATTGCACAAACTGCGCGGTCAGGGTGTCCATGTCGGCGCGTGTCATGGCGTGTGGCAGCGCATTGTCTGGGCCGTAAGCCACGCTGCTGGCGGCCATCAGCGGCCAGTTACCGGTGGGCAGCGGCTCGTCGGCGGCTTCCCAGCCGACTTGCGTCGAACCCTTGGGGCCGCTGTGGCCCAGCTGCATGCCGGCGCGCGCGCCGTTGCCTGCGCTGTGAATGAAGTTGACGATGCGCTGCCAGGCGTGCATCTGTGCCTCGTTCCACAGGCCCGGGCAGCCGGGGGTGATGCGGCCTTCGGCGCAGGGGGCGGTCATCTCGGCAAAGACCAGCGCTGCGCCGCCCAACGCGCGGGCGCCCAGATGCACCAGATGAAAGTCCTGCGGCATGCCATCGATGGCGCTGTAGGTGGCCATCGGTGAAACCACAACGCGGTTTTTCAACTCGACTGAGCGCACCTTCAGCGGCAGCAGCATGGGTGGCGGCGCCGTTTTGCCGGCGGCAGGGCCGGCCAACCAGCGCTCGTAGTCGTGTAGCCAGACGGCGTCACGCACGCGCAGGTTTTCGTGGCTGATGCGCTGCGAGCGCGTCAGCAACGAATAGAAAAACTGCTCGGCTTCCATGCCGCTGTAGCGGTCCACGTGTTCAAACCACTCGGTGGAATTGCGCGCGGCGTTCTGAATCTTCAGCACCTCGACCGATCGCACGGCTTCGTAATTTTGCAGGGCCTGCGTCGTGTCGTCCGTTGCTGCCAGGCATCGGCTCAGCTCGATGGCGTCTTCCAGTGCCAGCTTGCTGCCACTGCCGATCGAAAAGTGAGCGGTGTGCGCCGCATCGCCCATCAGCACCAGCGGCACCTGCTTGCCGGCAATGTCTTGCGTGTGCACCCAGTGTTCGCACACCACGCGCGGAAAGCGGATCCAGATGGCCGAGCCGCGCACATGGGTGGCGTTGTTCATCAGCGCGTTGCCGTCCAGGTACTTGGCAAACAGCTTTTCGCAAAAAGCGATGCCCTCCTCTTGGCTCATGGCATCCAGGCCGTGCGCTTTCCAGACCGCTTCGGGCGTCTCGACAATGAAGGTCGAGGTGTCGGCGTCAAACTGGTAAGCGTGCGCGGCAAACCAGCCGTGCTCGGTTTGCTCGAAGGCAAAAGTGAAAGCGTCAAAAGTCTTGTGCGTGCCCAGCCAGACAAAGCGGCAGGCACGCAGGTCAATGTCGGGCTTGAAGGTGTCAGCGTAGCGCGTGCGCACCCGGCTGTTCAGGCCGTCGCTGGCAATCACCAGGTCGGCCTGGTACTGCGCTGCCAGGGCTTGATCGTCCTCGGCGTCGGTTTCAAACACCAGCTCGACGCCGAGCTCCAGGCAGCGATCCTGCAGGATGTTGAGCAGCCGCTTGCGTCCCACGCCGCAAAAGCCGTGGCCGCTTGAACGCACGCTGCGGCCTTTGAAAAAGACCTCGATGTCGTCCCAGTGGTTGAAGGCATCGCCAATGATGTCGGCGCTCATCGGGTCGGCGCTGCGCAGGTTGTCCAGCGTCTGGTCTGACAGCACCACACCCCAACCAAAGGTGTCAAAGGGGCGGTTGCGTTCCACCACGGTGATCTGATGCGCAGGGTTCTGCAACTTCATCAGCGCGGCAAAGTAAAGACCGGCAGGGCCGCCGCCCAGGCAAAGAATGTTCATGAGCTCTCTATCGGCTGGTTGATTCTCGGTTGATTGTTTAGGCTTAAACTAAAATCGTCAAGAGGGTTAGCCGCAAGCGCTGCACGAAAGTTCAGCCGGGCGCTTGAAACCCTGCGGCCCGGTAGGTCAGCACCAGGGTGTCTCGAAAGCCGCCCGCCGGCTCGCCGGTGGGCAGGATGGGCGTGGTTTCATGAATGACCCGTGTGTCGTCAAGCAGCAGCGCGGTCAGCGGCTGGGCCATCTCGAAGCGCACGCCATGCGGGCCGTGGGCATCAAACACCCGCGTTTCGCCGCCCTTGACCCCCTGGCGGCCGACCAGCATCACCACCACAAAATCGACGCCGTCGCGGTGCGCGCCTTCCGGCGTGGGGCGACCTACCCCGCCTGTGGTGTCGATGCGGAACTGGTGCGCCTCAATGGACCATTGCGCGGTCGGCTTGACCTGCGCAAACAAGCGGCCCAGGGCCAGCAGCAGCCCGTTCCACAGTGGCGCCTGGCTGACAGCCGGCTCAACGGGTTCAAACCAGCGCTCAAAGCCGCCATGCAGCGCGTTGTAATCGGTTGGTTGCCAATGGGCCCGGTGCGGAATTGGCTGCAAGCTGTTGTCCGCCAGCGTCTGCACGTAGCAGGCGTGGCGGCGTTGGCGGTAGTGCCCGCCATCGCGCAAATGCGTGTCAGGCGGCAGGCGGTTCCAGCTGTTGGCCAGGGCTGGCCA
>JBIKHR010000185.1:0-6114 GCA_044362035.1 Polaromonas sp.
CCGCCGAGCAGGTGGCCAATGCGGTTCGCAGTGAAAACCAGGACTTGCCGTTGGGCGCCATTCGCTCGCTGTCGCAAGAGCGCGTCATCAAGATCGATGCCCGCATCAAACGGCCGGAAGATTTCGGCAAGATCATTGTCGCGCGCCGAAATGGCATGGCCATCACGCTGGACCGGCTGGCCACCGTCAAAGACGGCGCGCAGGAAATTGACAGCCTGGCCCTGCGCAACGGCCAGCGCACGCTGCTTTTGAATGTGCAAAAAGCGCAAGACGAAAACACCATCACCGTGGTTGACGGCCTGAACAAAGCGCTGACCGACATCCGTGCGCAGTTGCCGCCCGGCGTTCGCCTGGAGCCCGTTACCGACAACTCGCGGCCGATCCGCGTGGGCGTGGACAACGTGCGCCGCACCCTGATTGAAGGCGCGCTTCTGACGGTGTTGATCGTGTTTTTGTTCTTGAACTCCTGGCGCTCCACCGTCATCACCGGCCTGACGCTGCCGATCTCCATCATCGGCACCTTCCTGTTCATGAACCTGTTTGGCTTCACCATCAACATGATCACGCTGATGGCGCTGAGCCTGTGCGTGGGCCTGCTGATTGACGACGCCATCGTGGTGCGCGAGAACATCGTGCGCCATGTGCGGATGGGAAAAAGTGCTTTTCAGGCCTCGATGGAGGGCACCTCCGAGATCGGCCTGGCCGTGCTGGCCACCACCTTTTCCATCGTCGCGGTGTTTTTACCCATCGGCTTCATGGGCGGCATCATCGGCAAGTTTTTCCACGAGTTCGGTATCACCATCGTGGCTGCTGTGCTGATCTCCATGTTCGTCAGCTTCACGCTGGACCCGATGCTGTCTTCCATCTGGCATGACCCGAGCATTGACCCCAAGGACGCCAAAAACAAAGCCCCCGACTGGTACGACCGCAGCATCGGCCGCGTCACCGGCTGGTTTGACCGCGCCACCGAATCCCTCTCGGGCACTTACCAGCGCATCCTGCGCTGGGCCTTGATCCACAAGCTGAGCACGCTGGGTCTGGCGCTGGGCATTTTTGTCGGCAGCATTTTCATGGTGCCGCTGCTGGGCACCGAGTTCGTGCCCAAGGCAGACTTTTCAGAAACCTCGCTGAATTTTTATACCCCGGTGGGCTCATCGCTAGAAGCCACCGAGGCCAAGGCCAAGCAGGTCGACGCCATCGTGCGCAGTTTTCCGGAAGTCAATTACACCGTCGCCACCATCAACACCGGCAACGCTCAGGGCAAGATGTATGCGAGCCTGTACATCCGGCTGGTGGACCGCAAGTCACGCCAGCGCAGCGCCGACGATATCGCTGCCGCACTGCGCCAGCGGCTCAAACAGGTGCCGGGCATCACTGTCACGCATGCCGGCTTGCTGGACACCGTGGGTGGCAACAAGCAGGTGGAGTTTTCGCTGCAAGGGCCGGACTTCAAGGAACTCGAACGCTTGTCGCGGCAGGTCACAGCCCGGCTGGTCAGCATTCCCGGCCTGGTGGATCTGGACTCCAGCATCAAGGCCGACAAACCCACACTGGAAGTCGACGTGCGTTCGCAAGCCGCTTATGACCTGGGCTTTTCCGCCTCGCAAATCGGCAGTGCACTGCGCACGCTGGTGGCCGGCCAGACCGTGGGCAACTGGCGCGCCCCTGACGACCAGACCTATGACGTCAATGTGCGACTGGCCCCCGATGCCCGCAACGCACCTGACGACCTGGCGCGGCTGCCGCTGGCCAGCGCGGTGATGGCCGATGGCAGCATCCGTGTCGTGCGTCTGAACCAGGTCGCCAGCATCCGGGCGGGCATCGGACCCAACCAGATCAACCGTCGTGACCTGACCCGCGAAGTCGCCATCAACGCCAATGTCTACCAGCGCGCCGCCGGTGAAGTCTCTGCCGACATCAGGGCTGTGCTGGACAGCATTAACTTTCCGCCCGGCTACAGCTACCAGTTCGGCGGCTCGACCAAGAGCATGGCGGAATCCTTCGGCTACGCCATCAGTGCACTGGTGCTGGCCGTGCTGTTCATTTACATGATTCTGGCCAGCCAGTTCAAAAGCTTTTTGCAACCCCTGGCGCTGATGACGGCCCTGCCGCTGACGCTGATCGGCGTGGTGCTGGCGCTGCTGATGTTCGGCTCCACCTTGTCCATGTTCTCCATCATCGGCGTGGTGATGTTGATGGGACTGGTCACCAAAAACGCCATTCTGCTGATCGATTTCGCGATCCGCGTGCGCCAGGAACACACTGATGAAGCCGGCCTGCGCCAGCCCGGGCTCTCGCGAAATGACGCGCTGCTGATGGCCGCCCGCGTGCGCTTGCGCCCCATTTTGATGACCACGCTGGCCATGATTTTCGGTATGGTGCCGCTGGCCTTTGCGCTGACCGAAGGCTCCGAGCAGCGCGCGCCCATGGGCCAGGCGGTGATTGGCGGTGTCATCACCTCCTCGCTGCTCACGCTGGTGGTGGTGCCGGTGGCTTACTCCTACCTGGACGATCTGGCCGAGTGGCTCAAGCGCCTCTGGCGGGGGCACGAACAGCCCGTGCCACCGGCCTGAGCGCCCCCCGGCACGCCCATCGTTAAAATGACCCCTTTTGCCCCTGACACCAGCCTACGCACCATGAACTACGAACAAGCCCGCTTCAACATGATCGAGCAGCAAATCCGACCCTGGGAGGTGCTCGACAGCCAGGTTTTGTCCCTGCTGGCCGTGGTCAAACGCGAAGACTTTGTGCCATTGGCCCACAAGGCTTTGGCCTTTGCCGACATGGAAATCCCACTGGTGCCGCACGCCAAGCCTGGCCAGTGCATGCTGGCCCCGCGCATCGAAGCGCGCCTGCTGCAAGACCTGAACGTGCAAAAGCACGAAAAAGTGCTGGAGATCGGCACCGGCTCGGGCTACATGGCAGCCCTGCTGGCGCACCGCGCCCAGCATGTCATCACCCTCGAGATCGACCCCCAACTGGCCAGCACGGCCCGCGAGAACCTGCAAAAAGCCGGCATCTACAACGCCGAAGTGCTGCAACTTGATGGCGCCAGCCTGCTGAACCCCGACGCCGCCCCCCAAGCCGGCCTGAGCGGGCCTTTTGACGTGATCGTGCTTAGCGGCTCGGTGGCCAGTGTGCCGCCCGAGTTGCTGACGCTGCTCAAGGACGGCGGGCGCTTGAGCGCCATCGTCGGCGCCGAACCCGTGATGCGGGCCAGCCTGAGCACCCGCGTTGATGCCAAGGCCGTGCGCCACACCGCAGCCTGGGACACGGTCGCGCCGCGCTTGCTGAACTTCCCCGAACCATCGACCTTCAGCTTTTAAGCCCACCATGGTCCTGCAAGTCCCCGCCAGCCAATTCGCACTTTGGCGCGACAGCGTCAGCCCGCCAGGCGACACGCCTGTCAAGCCGCTGCTGCTTGACGTGCGTGAACCCTGGGAACTGCAAACCGCCTGCGTGCGCGAAGACGGCTTTGAGCTGCTGCGCATTCCCATGCGTGAAGTGCCGGCGCGGCTGGCCGAACTCGACCCCGCGCGCCCTACAGCCTGCTTATGCCACCACGGCATGCGCAGCCTGCAAGTGGCCAATTATTTGACCCAGAACGGCTTTACCGACGTGGTCAACCTGCAGGGCGGCATCAACGCCTGGTCACAGGACATCGACCCCTCGGTGCCGTGTTACTGATTTTTTCAACCGTTTTCGCCCACACTCCTCTTAGCTTATGACCACCACACCACGCTCTTTCACGGTTCTGTCTTTGGCCATGGCGGGCCTGTGGGCCGCATGCGCACCCACCGCGCAGGCCCAAAGTCTGGTCGAGTTGTACGAATCAGCCCGCGCCTTTGACGCCAGCTACCTGTCGGCCAAACTTCAATACGAGGCCAACCTGGCACGCGCCGAGCAGTCGCGCTCCAACGTGCTGCCAACAGCAATCTTGACCGGCACCGCGGTCCGCACAGATTTTGATAACTCGATTTCTACAGCCCTGAGCCGCCCCTTCAACACCCAGAACGCCACCCTCAGCGCCACTCAACCGCTGTACCGCCCGGGCAACTGGGCCACTTACGACCAGAGTAAAAAACAGGCAGCGCTGGCGCGGGCGCTGCTGGACACCGCCGAGCAAGAGCTGATCGTGCGCACCAGTCAGACCTACTTTGACGCTCTGGCTTCACAAGACAGCCTGAACTTTGTCAAAGCCCAGAAGGCGGCCGTGGCCGAGCAACTGGCCTCGGCCAAACGCAACTTCGAAGTCGGCACCGCCACCATCACCGACACCCGTGAAGCCCAGGCCCGCTATGACCTGGTGCTGGCGCAAGAGATTGCCGCCGAGAACGACTTGCGCGTGAAAAAAATCGCGCTCGACCAGTTGGTCGGCAAACAAGGCACCCAGCCGCGCAGCCTGTCAGCGCCGCCGGTGCTGCGCCCGGTCGAGCCGGCGGATGTCAACACCTGGGTGCTGCAGTCCGAAGGCGAACACCCCGGCATCCGCCAGGCGCAAAGCAATCTTGAGATCGCCCAGCTTGAAGTCACCAAGGCCGAGGCTGGTCACAAGCCCACGCTGGACCTGACCGGCAGCTACAACATCACCCGCAACCCCGGCGGATCGGCCAGCACCGCGGCCAACTTCAGCACCAACACGATGGCCATTGGCCTGAGCCTGAACGTTCCGCTATTTGCCGGCTATTCAACGCAAAACCGCATCCGCGAAACGCTGTCCCTCAGCGACAAGGCCCGCAGTGATCTCGAAGGTGCGCGCCGCACCGTGGCGCAAGCCACGCGCACCGCCTTTTTTGGCGTGGTGTCCGGCCAGGGTCAGGTCAAGGCACTCGAAGCCGCAGAACTCTCCAGCCAGAGCGCGCTGGACGCTAACCGCCTGGGTTACCAGGTCGGCGTGCGCATCAACATCGACGTGCTGAACTCGCAAAGCCAGTTGTTCCAGACCAAGCGTGACCTGGCCAAAGCGCGTTACGACGTGCTGGTCGGCGGCTTGCGCCTGCGACAGGCCAACGGCTCGCTGCGCGCCGAAGACCTTCAGTCCATCAACAATTTGCTGGTCAAGTAAGGCGCTGCAAGGCCTGGACTGTGCGTGTCGCCGCGCCGCCCTGGCTGGCGGCAAAGGTTTCTGCGCCGGCCTTGGCAGCCTGCAAGGCCGCACGGTCTTGCAACAACCCCAGCCCGCAGGCCAGGCCGGCGGCCATGTCCGGCACGCGCAACGCCGCCCCGGCCGCTTCGGCCATCACAGCGACCTCTGCAAAGTTGAAAGTGTGCGGGCCCATCACCACCGGGCAGCCACACGCCGCCGGCTCGATCAAATTCTGCCCGCCCAGCGCTTCAAAACTGCCGCCCAGCAAGGCCAAGTCACTGAGCGTGTAGTACAGCGTCATCTCGCCCAGGCTGTCACCCAGCCAGACGGCGGCGTGCAAGGCTGCCGCGTCATCGGCCGGCGCTCCCGCCCAGCTGCTGCGCCGCGACAGCGTCAGGCCCTGCGCCTGAACCAGGCGGGCCACCTCGTCAAAACGCTGCGGATGGCGCGGCACGATCAGCACCCGCGGCATCGCTGCCATCTGCGCCTCAGCCTTGCGGGCCTGCCACTGCCGTAAAAATTCGAGTTCTTCGCCCTCTCGCGAGCTCGCCAGCATCAGCACCGGCTGGGGCAAGGCAGCGCGCCACTGCCCCGCCAGGGCCTGCTGCCGCGTGTCAGGCCGGGCGTCAAATTTGAGGTTACCCAGCACGCCGGCCACAGGCGCGCCCAGTTGCGCCAGGCGCTGAGCATCGGCGGCGGTCTGCGCGTAAACCGCAGCCAGCGCGCGGTAGGCCGGCTTGGCCAGCCAGCTCAGGCGCTCGGCCCCGGCCAATGACTTGGGCGACATGCGCGCATTCACCAGCGCCACCGGCAAGCCCCGCGCTTGGGCGGCGGCCATCAGGTTGGGCCAGACTTCGGTCTCCAGCAAGACACCCAGGCGGGGTTTGAAGTGCGTTAAAAACCGCTCCACGGCCTGCCGGCTGTCCCAGGGCTGCCAGACCTGCACATCGCCCGACTGCAACAGGCTGCGGCCCTCGGCGCGGCCGGTGGCCGTGCCATGCGTGAGCAGCACGCGCAAGCCGGGCACT
>JBIKHR010000186.1:0-6097 GCA_044362035.1 Polaromonas sp.
TGGTTCAGCAGATGACCGGGCTGGGTCATCGCCTCGACCACGCTGAAGTGGTTCAGCCCCGGCAACTCGTCGCGCACCGGCACCACCTCGCGGCCCCATGCCTGCTGGATCAGGACGTTGTGGCGCAGGAACTCGGCGCTCTCGTTGGCGCCGGCCACCGCGTAAAGCCGGCCCTGGCGCGGTGCCGGCATCCAGGCCGGACTCAGGCGCAGGACCTGCTGGGGCGTGAGCCGTAAGTCGCCTTTCACAAACGGTGTGTGGCGAATGGATTCGAGCTCGAACAGGCCCGAAATCGACAGCGCATTTTTCACCAGATCGGCCGGCAGGTCGGCCGCCCATTGCGGCCATTGGCAGGCCAGCAGCATCGCCGCCAGATGCCCGCCGGCCGAATGCCCCACCACCGTGATGCGCTGCGGGTCGCCACCGAATTCCGCGATATGCCGGTAAGTCCAGGCCAGGGCCCGGACCATTTGCAAAGTGATCTCTTCGATCGTCACGGCCGGACACAGGTCGTAGTTGGGCACCACCACGCAAGCCCCGGCGGCCGTCAGCGCAGGGGCAACGAAAGAGTGATCGGCCTTGTCCAGCGAGCGCCAGTAGCCACCGTGTATGAAGACCAGCACCGGCGCGCCTTTTGAACCGGCAGCACCGGCCTGCCCGCCACCGCCGGCGGGAAAGACATCGAGCTTTTCACCGGCACTCAGGCCATAAGCCAGGTCGATGCGGCAGCCCGGTGCCTGCCGCGCCAGGCGCGATTGAGCGTCCCAACGCGAAAAATAATCGGCATAGTCCGGCACCAGCGCGCGGTTGTTGTACATGCGGTCCAGCCAGGCCGGGTCCAAAGCAGAAGGGGTTGTCGGCATGCGTGTGCTCCTTGAAAGATGCCGCATCTTGGCACAGGTCAAAAGCCGCCGCGCGCTCAGATTCCGGGCGCGGCCAAGCCAGCCGCACCGGATAAGTGTTTTCCCGAAGCCGAAACACCGCGCCCGCGTTTCGGGCCGGCCCGTGGTCATAATTCAACCGCCGGTGCGCTGCGCAATAAACGCCCCCGGCCTAAACCCTAGCTGTCAGGCATCCGGACGCCATCCGTTAGCCTGACCCCGGCCCGAAAAGGCAAGCCAAAGGCGCGCAGGTCGCGCCACCCAAGGAGATCTGATGAGTGATGTGAAATGGACCGGCGGCGTGGAGCACTGGATCCACAAGGGCGATATCCGGTTGTTCATGTGGGAGAAGAAAGCCTCCCCCAAAGTGCCGCACGCCGGCACCATCTTTTTTGTCCACGGCTCATCAATGGCCTCGCAGCCCACGTTCGACCTGAGCGTTCCCGGCCGCCCCTATTCGTCGGCCATGGACTGGTTTTCAGACCACGGCTTTGACACCTGGACCATGGACAACGAGGGCTATGGCCGCTCGGACAAGCACCGCAACATCAATTTCGACATCAGCAACGGTGCCGACGACCTGGCCGTTGGCAGCCAGTACATCCTAGAGAAGTCAGGCGCCACATCTCTGTTGATGTACGGCATTTCCTCAGGCGCCCTCAAGGCAGCGCTCTTCACCGAGCGGCATCCCGAGCGCGTGGCCAAACTGGCGCTGGACGCTTTTGTCTGGACCGGCGAGGGCAGCCACACGCTTGAGCAGCGCAAGAAAAAGCTGCCCGAGTTTCTGGCCCAGAACCGCCGACCCATCGACCGTGATTTTGTGCACAGCATCTTCAAGCGCGACCACCCGGACACCGCTGACGCGGCCACCGTCAATGCCTTTGCCGACGCCATCCTGACGCTCGACGACTCCATGCCCACCGGCACCTATGTGGACATGTGCTCCCGGTTGCCGCTGCTGGACCCTAAAAATATTGCGGTGCCCACCATCATTTTGCGTGGTGAGTACGACGGCATTGCCGGTATGGACGACCTGATTGATTTCTACAAACTGCTGCCCAACATGAACAAGCAGTTCAGCGTCATGCGCGGCATTTCGCACGCCAGCTTTCAACAAAAAAACTACATGATGGTCTACCAGATCCTCAACAGCTTTTTCACCATGCCAGAGCCAGCCTACAAAGGGTAATTTCATGAAAAATCTCGCCAGAACCATCCTCGCTGCCGCCTTGTGCGCGGTGTCCCTGAGCGCAGCCCATGCGCAAAGCTACCCGAACAAGCCAGTCAAGCTGATCGTGCCCTTTGCGCCCGGCGGCTTCACCGACGTGGTAGCCCGCATCCTGGGTCAGCGCCTGTCCACCGCCATGGGCCAGCAGTTCGTCATCGAAAACAAGGCCGGGGCCGGCTCCATCATCGGCACGGACTTTGTGGCCAAGTCAGCGCCTGACGGCTACACCCTGGTGATGATCTCGACCACCCACGTGATCAGCCCCTGGATCTACAAGACCGTGCCATACGACCCGCTCAAAAGCTTTGTCGCTGTGACCAAGCTGGTGGACTCGCCCTATGTGCTGCTGGTCAACCCCAAGGTGCCGGCCCGCAATGTGCAGGAGTTCGTGGCACTGGCCAAAGCAGCGCCCAACACCATTCACTACGCCTCTTCGGGCAACGGCAGCTCGCAGCACCTGATGGGCGGCCTGTTTGCGTCCATGACCGGCGCACCCATCAAGCACGTGCCCTACAAGGGCAGCGCCGGCGCGGCCAATGACCTGGTGGCCGGCATTGTGGAGAGCAGCTTCGCCGGGGTGCCCAATGCCCTGGCGCAGGTGCCGCAAGGCCGTCTGAAAGCCTTGGCCGTCACAACTTCCAAACGCATTCCGCAATTGCCGGACGTACCGACCCTGCAGGAAGCGGGTGTGCCCGGCTACGAGGCCTCCGTCTGGCTGGCCCTGCTGGCACCGGCCGGCACGCCGCGCGACATCGTCAACAAGCTCAACTCGGAAATCGGCAAACTCATGAGTTCGCCGGACACCCGCAAGGCGCTGTATGACGCGGGCGTGGAAGTCTCGCCCTCGACACCCGAGGCCATGACCGAGTACATGGCGCAGGAGTTGGTCCGCTGGGGCAAGGTCGTGAAAGAAACCGGCATCAAGCTGGAGTGAGTTTCGCGGCCAGGTGCCGCACACCACGACTGGCACAACGCAAAAGGCCGCTGCCCACCTCACGGTAGGCAGCGGCCTTTTTTTGGCTCAGTGGCGAAGGGCTTTCAGCCCCCCGATATGAACTCAGTCGCGAGCAGGCTTAGCGAACTTGCCGGCCTTCTTGGCTGCATCGCGTGGCACAAAGACTTTACCTGCCGGTCGGGCAAAGCCAGGCTTGCGGGCAGCGAAGTCAGGGCGCGGTGCAAAGCCTTCATTGCGGGCGCCGAAGTTGCGGTCGTCGCGGGGGGCAAAATTGCGCTCTTCACGCGGGGCGAAGTTACCGCCATTGCCACCATTGCCACCGAAATTACCGCCACCACCGAAGTTGCCACGGTCACCGCCGAAGCCGCCGCGGTCGTCGGGACGGCGCGGTGCGCGGTCTGCAAAGTTGCGGTCATTGAAACCCTGGCCGGCTTGCGCCTGGAAAGGTGCGCGCTCATGGCCACGGTCGTTGCGGTTGCCGCCGAAGCCGCCACCGCCACCAAAACCGCCGCCAGCTGGCTTGCGGCCTGCGTAGCCACCGCCGCCGCCGCCAAAGTTGCGACCGCCACGGTCAGGACCGTTGCTGAAGTTGCCACGTGGACGCTCTGGTGCCGGGAAGCGCTGCTGCGGCTCCAGGCCGGCAATCACGCTCGGCTTGAGGGTTTGCTGGGTGTAATGCTCGATCTCGCCGATCTTGCGGCGATCGCGGAACTCGGCGATCGTGATGGCCTGACCACTGCGACCGGCGCGGCCGGTACGGCCAATGCGGTGCACATAGTCTTCGGCTTTCATCGGCAGGCCGTAGTTGATCACGTGGGTGATGGTGGGCACGTCCAGGCCGCGGGCGGCGACATCGGTGGCGACCAGAATCTGCACACGGCCGTCGCGGAAAGCCATCAGGCGGCGATTGCGCAGACCCTGGCTCAAGGCACCATGCAGGGCCACTGCGCTGAAACCTTCTTGCACCAGGTCATTGGCCAAGCCATCGCACTCGACTTGCGTGCAGGCGAACACCACGGCTTGGTTGATGGTGGTATCGCGCAGCCAGTGGTCGAGCAACTTGCGCTTGTGCGTCATGTTGTCGGCCCACAGCAGTGACTGCGTGATGGATGTGTGCTTGTCTTGCGGCGAATCGATTTCGACGCGCTGCGGCTCGCGCATGACGCGGGTGGCCAGTTGCATGATGCGCGGCGCAAAGGTGGCGCTGAACATCATGGTCTGACGGCGTTGCAGCGTGAGCTGGTTGACTTCAGTCAGGTCATCGGCAAAGCCGAGGTCGAGCATGCGGTCGGCTTCGTCAACCACCAGGAACTGGACCTGGTCGAGTTTGATCTGCATGCTGCGCTGCAAGTCGAGCAGGCGGCCTGGAGTGGCCACCACCAGATTAGCGTTTTGCAGCTTGGCGATTTGCAGCTGGTAAGGAATGCCGCCGACCACATTGGCCACGCGCAGGCCGCGGCAATGACGTACCAGGTCGATGGCATCGGCGCAGACCTGCTGGGCCAATTCACGGGTCGGGCACAGGATCAGGGCGCCGGGCGTGGCGGCCTTGAAATTGCGGACATTGGTCGGGTCTTTGCGCTTGGGTTTTTTCAGCGGGGCTTCGCCCTTGGCAACGGCCTCGGCGCTCAGGCGCTCGAACTCAGCGCGCTCAAAACGCTCGGCTTCTTCAGCCTGCTTGAGGAGCGTGTGCAGCACAGGCAGCAAAAATGCGGCAGTCTTGCCGCTACCGGTCTGGCTGGATACCAGCAGGTCGGTAAATTTAGCTTTCTTGCCCTCAGTTTCAACCGCTTCCAGACCTTGCATGGCCTTCGGGATCGTGGCGAGTTGCACGGCGGTCGGCTGGGTGAAGCCCATGTCGGCCACGGCCTGCAGCAGTTCCTGGGCCAGACCCAGTTTCACGAAGCCATTGGGCACGGGCGCCACGGCGTCCAGTGAAGTGGCAGCAGGGGCTTCGGTGAAGTCCGGCACCAGGCTGGTTTCCACTTCGGAAGGAATGTCAGAATTTTCGGGCAAAAAGTCGCCACGAGCCTCAAACGAGTCAGTCATGTTTTTTCTCACTAATCACCTGTGCGCAACGCTTTTGGCGAGGGAACAGGAAACTCCACCCCCGCGATGCGGAAGGCTTCGTTCATGGTTAATAAAACATCAACCATCAAACGAATATGCGGATCAGGCAAAGAACTGGCCTGAAGCGTTGACTCTGAAAAAAGAGTCCAAAGGTGTGAGGTAGATGTACAAATGCAGGGCACCCTGTGCTGCTGCAAGCCTGCGATTATGGCACGGTTTGAGGGTTTGTACCAACTATTGTGATTCGCCGTCCTTATTTCAGGAAGTGCTCGCGGTAATGTTCGAGTTCGTCGATCGACTCGTGCACGTCGGCCAGCGCGGTATGGCTCTGGCGTTTCTTGAAGGCGCTGTAGACCTCGGGTCGCCAGCGTTTGGCCAGCTCCTTGAAGGTGCTGACATCGACGTTGCGGTAATGCAGATAGGCCTCAAGCTTCGGCATGAATTTCACCAGAAAGCGCCGGTCCTGACTGATGGTGTTGCCGCACAGGGGCGAGGTGCCTTTGGGCAGGTACTTGGCCACAAAAGCCAGCACCTGGCGCTCAGCCTCTTCTTCGGTGATGGTGCTGGCTTTGACCTTGTCGATCAGGCCGCTGCGGCCGTGCGTGCCCTTGTTCCAGTTGTCCATCTGGCCCAGCAGCTCGTCACTTTGATGAATCACCAGCACCGGGCCTTCGATGCGCGGCACCAGCTGCGGGCCGGTGACGATCACGGCAATCTCGAGCAGACGTTCTTTTTCCGGGTCCAGACCGGTCATTTCGCAATCGATCCAGACCAGGTTCTGGTCTGACTTTTTCAGGATGGGTTCAGTTTCAAGCATCACCCGATTCTCGCTGATGACCTAAACTTGCTTCATGAATGATGCTTCCCTTGTATTGACCCTCGTTTTTTCAGCGGCCCTGGTGATGGGCGTGTTGGTCAAGTTGTACCTGAGCTCACGCCAGATCCGCCATGTGGCGCGTCACC
>JBIKHR010000187.1:0-6092 GCA_044362035.1 Polaromonas sp.
AAGCGCACACGCCGCACGCCGCCGTGGCCGCCCTGCCAGCGACCGGCACCGCCCGATTCAGGCCTGATCTCATAGCTTTCCAGATGCACCGGAAAGCGAAACTCCAGCACCTCCGGGTCAGTCAGGCGCGAATTGGTCATGTGCGTTTGCACCACGCTCGTGCCATCAAAGCCTCCCGTCAGCTCGCCCTGTGCATTGAACTGCCCGCCTGCTCCGGAGCCACCTGAAATCGTCTCGTAGTACTGGTAACGGGCGTTGCCAAAAGTGAAGTTGTTCATGGTGCACTGGCTGGCCGCCATCACGCCCAGCGCGCCGTAAAGCGCATTGGTGATGCAAGTCGAGGTTTCGACATTGCCTGCCACCACCGAGGCCGGCGGGTTCGGGTTAAGCATGGAGCCCGCCGGAATATTGACCTTGAGCGGCTTGAGGCAACCCGCGTTGAGCGGAATGTCGTCGTCCACCAGCGTGCGAAAAACATACAGCACGGCCGCCATGCACACGGCGGTGGGTGCGTTGAAGTTGTTGGCCTGCTGCGCCGAGGTGCCGGTGAAATCAATCTCCGCGCTGCGCGCAGCCGCATTGACACGAATCGCCACCTGAATCTGCGCGCCGTTGTCCAGCAGCAAGGTGAAGGCGCCGTCTTTCAAGCGCGTGATGACGCGGCGAACCGATTCCTCGGCGTTGTCCTGCACATGGTTCATGTAGGCCAGCACCACCTCCAGACCAAACTGCGCCACCATCTTGCGCAGCTCTTGCACGCCTTTTTCGTTGGCCGCAATCTGCGCCTTCAGGTCGGCCATGTTCTGCGCCGGGTTGCGGCTGGGGTATTGCCCGCTTTGCAGCAAGGCCAGCATCTCCGCCTCAAGCAGCACGCCACGATCAATCAGCTTGAAGTTGTTGATCTGTACGCCCTCTTCTTCAATGCGCGTTGAAAAAGGCGGCATGGAGCCGGGCGTGATGCCGCCGATGTCGGCATGGTGGCCGCGTGAACCGACGTAAAAAGCCGGCTGGGCATCGCTGTCGCTCAGGTACACCGGCGTGATGACCGTGATGTCCGGCAGGTGGGTGCCGCCGTGGTACGGGTCGTTGAGCACGAACACGTCGCCCGGTTGCATGCGGCCGGCGTTGTCGCGGATCACGGTCTTGATGCTTTCACCCATCGAACCCAGATGCACCGGCATGTGCGGCGCGTTGGCGATCAGGTTGCCGTCGATGTCAAACAAAGCGCAGCTGAAGTCCAGCCGCTCTTTGATGTTGACCGAGTGCGCCGTGTTTTGCAGTTGCAGGCCCATCTGCTCGGCGATGTTCATGAACAGGTTGTTGAAGACCTCTAGGAGCACCGGGTCTACTGTAGTGCCGACGGCAAACTGCTGTGGCCGCGCTGTGCGGCGTTCCAGCACCAGATGGTCGAGCGCGCTCAGGCTGGCCTGCCAGCCGGGCTCAACCACCGTGGTGGCGTTTTTCTCGGCAATGATGGCAGGGCCGGCGACGATGTCGCCGGGGCGCAGATCTTCGCGCACCACCAGTGCGGCCTCGTGCCATTGCGCGTCTGAGTACATGCGCACGGTGTCGCGGCGCGGCAGCTCGCGCGGGGCATGCAGGGCGTGGGCTTGCTCAAGCGGCGCATCGCCGGCCACCACGGCTTCGACCGAGACCGCTTCGATCACCAGCGCCTTCCCCTGCATCAAAAAGGCAAAACGCTGGCGGTAGGCCGCCTCAAAAGCAGCCACTATTTGGGCCGCACTGCCAAAGGGCACGATCAGGGCTGCGTCGCTGCCCTGGTAGCGCACATGCACACGCTGATGCACACGCAGCTCGCCGGCGCTCACCGCCTGGCGCTGCAAATCAGTCCGGGCACTGGCCGCCAGCGCCTGCAACTGAAGGGCCACGCCGTCCATGGCGGCTTCGCTGAGCGTAACTTCAACGGCCTGCTCACGGATCACGTTCTGGTCGGCCAGACCCATGCCATAAGCGCTGAGCACACCGGCCAGCGGATGCACCAGCACGCGAGTCATGCCCAGCGCATCGGCCACCTGGCAGGCATGCTGGCCGCCAGCGCCGCCAAAGCATTGCAAGGTGTAGCGCGTGACGTCATAGCCACGGGCTACGGAGATTTTTTTAATGGCGTTGGCCATCTGCTGCACGGCAATGCGAATGAAGCCTTCGGCCACCTCCTCGGCGCTGCGACCGGTTTGCGCGGCCAGCACGGCAAACTTTTCTTCGACCGCAGCCTTGCTGAGCGGCTCGTTGGCATGGGGACCAAAGACCTTGGGGAAATACAGCGGCTGCACTTTGCCGACCATGACGTTGGCGTCGGTCACGGCCAGCGGGCCGCCGCGCCGATAGCTGGCGGGCCCGGGGTTGGCGCCTGCGCTTTGCGGGCCGACGCGAAAGCGCTCGCCGTCAAACCGCAAAAGCGAACCGCCACCGGCGGCCACGGTGTGAATACTCATCATCGGTGCGCGCATGCGCACCCCGGCCACCTGGGTTTCAAACTCGCGCTCGAACTCGCCGGCGTAGTGCGACACATCGGTCGAGGTGCCGCCCATGTCAAAGCCAATGACCTTGTCCAGACCGGCAATGGCGGCCGTGCGCGCCATGCCGACAATGCCGCCGGCCGGCCCGCTCAAAATAGCGTCTTTTCCCTGAAAGGCATGCGCGTCCGTCAAGCCGCCTGAAGACTGCATGAAAAAGAGCCGTACGCCCGGCATCTCGGCAGCCACCTGCTCGACGTAACGCCGCAAGATGGGCGACAGGTAGGCATCGACCACGGTGGTATCGCCACGGCTGACAAACTTCATCATCGGGCTGGTTTCATGCGAGGTGCTGATCTGCGTGAAACCGGCGGCTTCGGCCAGCCGGCGCGCGGCCTTTTCGTGCGCCGTGAAGCGGTAACCGTGCATGAACACAATCGCCACGCTTCGCAGGCCCTTCGCGCAGTGCGTTTCAAGTTGCAGCTTGAGCTCGGCTTCGTCTAGCGATTGAATCACCTCGCCGTGAGCGCCCATGCGCTCTTCGGCCTCGACCACCGCGCTGTACAGCAGCTCGGGCAGCACGATGCGCCGGTCAAACAGGCGCGGCCGGTTTTGGTAGGCAATGCGCAGCGCATCCCGAAAGCCGCGCGTGGTCACCAGCAGCGTCGGTTCGCCTTGGCGCTCGAGCAGTGCGTTGGTGGCCACGGTGGTGCCCATCTTCACGCAATCCACCAGCTCGGCACTCACCGCCTCGCCGGGTTGCAGGCCCAGCAGATGGCGTATGCCGGCCACCGCGGCGTCGCGGTACTGCTCGGGGTTGTCCGACAACAGCTTGTGCGTGACCAGCGAGCCATCTGGCTTTTTACCCACGACATCGGTGAATGTGCCGCCACGGTCAATCCAGAACTGCCATTTATCTCTAAAGACTGTTGATTTCATTACATTTTTTATGTTTACATGATGTTGGCATGTAGAAAAAAGCTATTGATTCATAACAGTTTTAACTGACTCGATTTACACGGAGTAAACATGGAAGTGTCATTTTTCACTAGATGAATGTACCGGATCAACGGAATTGCCTCAGCGTTGTTGCCAACGAAAAACTGCTTGCCATCCCAAGCCCCGTCCCTACCATCCGACACCTCATCAACTACCAATGAGGTTCAAACATGACACAGACAGACACTGGCGCAACACTCAATAAGTTACACAAGATGATTTAGACTCTGCACCGCGAAGAAATGGTGCAGATTCAGCTCACACACAAAGATGTTCTCGCACAGATCACTTCGCTTTCACGACAGCATGATTTGACGGCAGAACACATCAGCTTTGCACTTAGTGTTCGGCAACCCAAAGAAAAGATCCGTGCGCCAAGGAAAAGTAAACGAAGTGATGGATCTTCGGAAGCAGAGGTGATGCAGTGATCTGGTTCACGATGATGGCTATCGAACCTCGGTAAAAATGGGTCATATCCTTGCAGAACCCAAACTTTATTCAAAAGTAATCGGGAAAGTCTAAATTCGAAAAAACTTCTGCTACGGATTTCCTAAAACTTTACTGAAAAATTCTCCCCACTCCTTGAAGCCAGTGGAGGGACTATCGATATACCCTGTCTTCACAGGCGCCACCAAAGCACTCCTTACGCACTTGCGCTGGAAATTTTTGTAGCCTTCCGCAGTCATTGGGAATTTTTCACCAGTTTTTTCCCAAGTCCGGAAATCACCCTCAATGTAACTTGCACACTCGGATGGATTTTCTGCTCTCGATGCTGTGTGTAGTTTATAGGTTGCATCAAAATCGTGATGTTGACCTTTTAAGATGATAGAAGATGCTAAACCGCCTCGACTATTCATCCATTCTGCAAATTTTTCGCAATAGATTGCAGGCGTGTCGTTATCCAACTCTCCTCCAAGAAATAATGTTGGAATTGGAATAAATCTGTCTGAAGAGACTCTTTCAAAGCATCCGCCGTAAACAGCAATATTCGCTTGTATCTCTGGTGGCTTTACTGAAAATAACTTCACATATTCACGATGCAAGTACGGCTTTGTTAGCCATATGGCACCGCCGCCGCCCATACTTTCTCCGATATGCCCAAACCTTTTAAAACCCTCGGGTTGTTTTTTCAGAACTTCAACTGCTCGAAAAACATCAATTGCTAAGTTGTATGCTCGTGCGCCCTTCTTTTCATTTGCTGCAAAATCAAATTGCGCTTTACCAATGCCTCTAGCAGTCCAACTGTCCAAAACCAGAGCACCAAAACCAATTGAATTCAAGTGCTTGGCGTAGTTGAAGTGCCTTTCATCAACGCCTTGGGAGCCGTGAACAATTACGACGACTGCATCTGTAGGTTTTTCGGGGTTAAACAGTTTTCCCTTGATCGAAACAGGGGTGCATTTGTCATTAAATGCAACGAGATGCACGCAGTTTATTGAATCAACATTTATTTCACGAAAATTTTGTGCATTTAAGTTGGGAATTGAAAAAACCGCAAATACCAAAGCAGCAATAATTTTTAGAATATTTGTCATTAAATTTTCACCTTAAATAGACTGGCGGATTCAAGCACGAAGTGCAACGTTGACTAACCGCAATAAGGAGGCTGAGGATGTTTAGCATTCAAGGCTTCCTGACCTGCAAGTCGAAGTTGCCCGATGAATTACAAACACCTCAGCCAGATTGAAAGATATCAGATTCACAGCCTCATGAAAGCCCAGCACAACATCACGCAGATTGCCCGATTGCTTGGACGCGACAAGTCCACGATCAGTCGCGAGCTGCGCCGCAATGCCGGGTGTCGAGGCTACAGAGCCAAACAAGCCTGTGAACTTGCCTGCAAACGCTCCGAATCGAGCCGTAACGCAAGCACGCTTGCGCCCTGGGTGAAAGAGCAAGCCAGTGCGCTGTTGCGGCTGCAATGGAGCCCAGAGCAGATCGCCGGCAAGCTGCCAGTGAGCCATGAATCGCTGTACCTGCTTGTTTACGCAGACAAGGCGCATGGCGGCACCTTGTGGAAGAACCTGCGTTGCCAAAAGCAAAAGAGAAAGCGCTACGCCAGTGGTCGAGACCGCCGGGGACAGATTCCCAACCGCAGGCCGCTGAGCGAGCGCCCAGCGTTCATTGACAAGCGCTTGCAAGTGGGTCATTGGGAATGCGACACCGTCATTGGTGCGGCCCACAAGCAGGCCATCGTCACGGTGGTGGAGCGCAAAAGCGGGTACGCGGTCATGGCCAAGGTTTCAAACAAAACAGCTGATCTGGTTGGCGCGGCCATCATCGAAGCGCTCAACCCGTTGAGGGCTAGGGTCAAGACCCTGACCTATGACAACGGCAAAGAATTTAGCGGTCACGCCAGGATTGATGAAGCACTGGGCAGCACGGGCTACTTTGCCAGGCCCTTTGCGAGCTGGGAGCGTGGCTCCAACGAGAACTTCAATGGCCTGCTGCGGCAATACGTGCCCAAGAAGCGACACATGGCAAACATAACGGCCGAGGAACTTAAGATGATCGAAAACAGATTGAATAACCGCCCCCGCAAACGATTGGGATTCAGGACGCCTGCAGAGGTGTTTCATCAATCGTTATCCCGTGTTGCACTTCGTGCTTGAATCCGCC
>JBIKHR010000188.1:0-6087 GCA_044362035.1 Polaromonas sp.
CGGTGCTTCCGGTGCCTTGCCCCTGAGTGCGGTGGTCGGGCGCGCCGACGTCACGCGCGTGCAGGTGCGCGGCCAACCGCTGGACCTGGCGCCGATTGCCCGCGACAACGTCGCCCGCTTTGAGGTGAAATGAACGTGCAGCCCTGCCTTCCCATCGAATCTGCCGCGCCTCTGGCGCGCCGCTCTGCCCAGGCCCGCGTGGTCTGGGGTTCGCGCGTGGTCACCGTGGGCGGCGACGCGCCGGTGCGCATCCAGTCCATGACCAACACCGACACGGTGGATGTCATCGGCACCGCCATTCAGGTCAAGGAACTGGCCTTGGCCGGCTCCGAGATGGTCCGTATCACGGTCAACACGCCCGAAGCCGCCGAAGCCGTGCCGCATGTGCGCGACCAGCTCGACCGCATGGGCATCGACGTGCCGCTGGTCGGCGATTTTCATTACAACGGCCACCGCCTGCTGACCGACTTCCCGGCCTGCGCCCAGGCGCTGTCCAAGTACCGTATCAACCCCGGCAATGTCGGCAAGGGCAACAAGCACGACCGGCAGTTCGGCCAGATGATCGAAGCGGCCGTTCGATGGAACAAGCCCGTTCGCATCGGCGTCAACTGGGGTAGCCTGGACCAGGAACTGCTGGCCAGCCTGATGGACATCAACAGTGCCCGCAGCACGCCCTGGGACGCCAAACAGGTGATGTACGAAGCGCTGATCACCTCGGCGCTCGAATCTGCTGCGCTGGCGCAGCACATGGGCATGGCCCATGAGCAGATCATCCTGTCGTGCAAGGTCAGCGGCGTGCAAGACCTTATCTCGGTGTACCGTGAGCTGGCCAAACGCACCACCCACCCCTTGCACCTGGGCCTGACCGAAGCCGGCATGGGCACCAAGGGCACGGTGGCGTCGGCCGCGGTGCTGGGCATCCTGCTGCAGGAAGGCATTGGCGACACCATTCGCGTTTCGCTCACGCCGCAGCCGGGTGAAGCCCGCACGCAAGAGGTGCTGATCGCTTCCGAAATCATCCAGGCCCTGGGTCTGCGCAGCTTCGTGCCCAGCGTCACAGCTTGCCCGGGCTGTGGCCGCACCACCAGCACCACCTTTCAGGAACTGGCCAAACAGATCGACGACTTTTTGCGGGCGCAAATGCCGGTCTGGAAAGCGCAGTACCCCGGCGTTGAAAAGCTCAAGGTTGCAGTGATGGGCTGCATCGTCAACGGACCCGGTGAAAGCAAGCATGCAGACATCGGCATCAGCCTGCCCGGTTCGGGCGAGGCGCCGGCTGCGCCCGTCTTTATCGACGGCGAAAAGAGCCTGACGCTGCGCGGCGAGAACATCGCCAGTGAGTTTCAGGTCATCGTCGAGAACTACATTGAAAACCGTTTCGGCTCCCAGCACGCTGCTGCCGAAGTTTAAAAACACACATGGCTGAAAAACTGCTTGCCGTCAAAGGCATGAACGACATATTGCCGCCTGAATCGGCGCGCTGGGAATGGCTGGAGGGCAAGGTGCGTGAGCTGATGGCCCGCTACGCCTACCGCAACATCCGCACGCCCATCCTGGAGCACACGCAGTTGTTTGTGCGCGGCATCGGCGAGGTCACCGACATCGTTGAAAAAGAGATGTACTCCTTCGAGGACCGCTCCGATAAGCACGGCGACCATGCCTACCTGACGATGCGCCCCGAAAACACCGCCAGCGTGGTTCGCGCGGTGACTGAGCACAACCTACTCTATGAAGGCGGTAAGCGCCTCTATTACATGGGTCCGATGTTTCGCCGCGAGCGTCCGCAGCGCGGCCGTTACCGGCAGTTTCACCAGATCGGTGCCGAGGCCCTGGGCTTTGGCGGCCCTGAAGTCGATGCCGAGCTGATCTTGCTGGCCGCGGCGCTCTGGAAAGAAATCGGCATCACCGACTGGCGCCTGGAAATCAACAGCCTGGGTCAGCCCGAAGAGCGGGCGCTGCACCGCACTCAGTTGATCGCCCACTTCGAGCAGCACGCTGATGCGCTCGACGAAGATGCCAAGCGCCGCCTGCACAGCAACCCTTTGCGCATTCTGGACACCAAGAACCCGGCCATGAAGGCCGTGGTCGAAAGTGCGCCGCGCCTGATCGATTTTCTGGGTGCGCAATCGCTGGCGCACTTTGACGCGCTCAAAGCCATCCTGGACGCCAATGGCGTGCCCTGGACGCTGAATCACCGGTTGGTGCGCGGGCTGGACTATTACAACCTCACGGTTTTTGAGTTCATCACCGACCAGCTTGGCGCGCAAGGCACGCTGTGCGCAGGCGGGCGCTATGACTACCTGATTGAGCAGATCGGCGGCAAGGCCGCGCCGGCTGTCGGTTGGGCTCTGGGTGTCGAGCGCGTGCTCGAACTCGTGCGCGAAAGCGGTCAGATCCTGCCGTCCCTGGTGCCAGACGCTTACGCGGTGGTGCCGGACGCGGCCTCGGTGCCGTTGGCCCTGCGGACCTTGCAGGCCTTGCGGGGCGCTGGCGTCAGCGTGCAAATGCATGCCAGCGCCGGTGCTGACGGCATGGGCAGCATGAAATCGCAGTTCAAAAAAGCCGACGCCAGTGGCGCTCGATTTGCCCTGATTTTTGGTGAGGCCGAACTGGCCGGCGGCTGCGTGGCCGTCAAGCCGCTGCGCGCCGGCAAGGCCGACGCTGTGGCTGTGCAGTCGCTGCACCCGCTGGCCGAGGCTGCCGCCTGGGCCGCCATGCTGCGCGTCTGAACGGGGCACGCCCCTACAATCCCAACTTTCCTTTACGGCACTAGCGAACAAGACCCATGGCAAATCATCTGGACCTCGAAGAGCAGGAACAACTCGCTGAGCTGAAGCATTTCTGGAAGCGTTACGGCAACATCATTTCCTGGGTTCTGATCGTCGTTTTTGGCGCTGTAGCTGTCTGGAACGGCTACCAGTACTG
This sequence comes from Polaromonas sp., assembly GCA_044362035.1. Classification (GTDB taxonomy): domain Bacteria; phylum Pseudomonadota; class Gammaproteobacteria; order Burkholderiales; family Burkholderiaceae_C; genus Polaromonas. Next base: position 2,926 of record JBIKHR010000188.1, read on the forward strand.
GCAGCGCAGCCAGGCCGCGCAGGCAGCCGTCATGTACGACGAAGTCGAGCGTGCCGCTGTGGCCGGGGACGTGGCCAAACTCGAGCGCGCCCTGGGTGACATGAAAGAGCGTTTTGGCCGTACGGCCTATGCTGAGCAAGCCGCGCTGCTGGCAGCACGCATCTACCACGACAAGGGCAACCTGGACGCCGCCAAAGGCGCGCTGGCCTGGGTGGCTGGCAAGGCCTCTGACGATGGTTATCAGGCTGTGGCGCGGCTGCGTTTGTCCGGCATGCTGTTAGAAGCCAAGGCCTACGACGAAGCCCTGCAACAACTGACGGCGCCCATGCCCAGCGACTTCAACGCGCTGGCCGCCGACCGCCGCGGTGACATCCTGCTGGCCCAGAGCAAGAAAGCCGAAGCCAAAGCACAGTATGAAGCGGCTTACAAGGGCCTGGACGAGCGTTCCGACTACCGCCGGATCATCGAGGTCAAACTCAATGCGCTGGGTGTTGACCCTGTGGTCAAAGTGGCAGCCCCGGCCGCCGCCGGGAGCGAGACCGCCAAATGACATTCAATTTTTCAGTCCGTCTGCTGACTGCCGTGCTGGCCCTGGCGGGCCTGGCGGCCTGCTCGGGCGGCGCCAACCAGCCCAAGCCGGCTGAGCTCAAGCCTTTTGTCGCGGTGGTCGCGGTCAAGCAGGCCTGGACCGCCCAGATCGGCGAACAAAACTTTCCCTTGACTGTCAGCGCCAGTGGCAACACCGTACTGCTGGCCGCCGGCAACGGTGTTGTGGCCGCCCTGGATGCCGGCACTGGCCGCGACCTCTGGCGCCTCAATACCGGCGCAGCGCTGGCTGCCGGTGTGGGCGGTGACGCCCGTCTGGCCGCCGTGGTGACGCAGGGCAATGAACTGCTGGCCTTGTCTGAAGGCCGTGAAATCTGGCGTCAGAAACTCGTCGCCAAGGCCTTCACCGCGCCCTTCGTGGCTGGCGGCCGGGTGTTTGTGCTGGCCGCCGACCGCTCGGTCAATGCCTTTGACGGTGCCACCGGTCGCCAGCTCTGGAGCCAGCAACGCCCCGGTGAACCGCTGGTGTTGCGTCAGTCCGGCGCCCTGCTGGCCGTCGGCGACACGCTGGTGGCCGGCCTGGGCGGGCGCCTGACTGGCCTGAACCCGGGTAATGGCAGTATTCGCTGGGAACTGCCGATTGCCACGCCACGCGGCGTCAACGACATCGAGCGGCTGGTGGACCTGGTCGGCCCGGTCAGCCGCCTCAAGGACAGCGTTTGTGTGCGGGCCTTTCAGGCCAGCGTAGGCTGTGTCAATGCCGAGCGCGGCAGCTTGCTGTGGACTCGCACGGCCGATGGCAGCCAGGGTCTGGACGGCGACGATCGCCTGGTTTTTGGTGTCGAGTCCGACGGCAAGGTGATCGCCTGGCAACGTGCCGATGGTGAGCGTGCCTGGATGTCTGAAGACCTGCGTTACCGGGGCTTGAGTGCGCCGCATGTGGTCGGTCGCTCTATCGCTGTGGGCGACGCCGCGGGTTTTGTGCATTTGCTGTCGCGTCAGGATGGCTCGGTGCTCAACCGACTCACTACCGACGGCTCGGGCATCGCCGCGACCCCGGTGCTGGTGGGGGACACCTTGGTGGTGGTCACCCGCAGGGGCAATGTTTTCGGCTTTCAGCCGCAATAAGCAGGCGCACCTAAGCACCTGTTCAAAGATTTTTGATGAAACCTGTTATCGCCCTGGTGGGCCGCCCGAATGTGGGCAAATCGACGATATTCAACCGCCTGACCAAATCGCGGGATGCGATTGTGGCGGACTTTGCCGGGCTCACACGCGACCGGCATTACGGCAACGGCAAGCTCGGCTCGCAGGAATACATCGTCATCGACACGGGCGGCTTCGAGCCCGACGCCGCCTCCGGCATCTACAAGGAAATGGCCAAGCAGACGCGGCAGGCGGTGGCCGAAGCTGATGTGGTGGTTTTTGTGGTTGATGCCCGGGCCGGGCTGAACGCCCAGGACCACGACATTGCGAAATACCTGCGCAAGCTCGGCAAGCCGACGGTGCTGACGGCCAACAAGGCAGAAGGCATGACCGAAGGCGTGCATCTGTCCGAATTCTTTGAGCTGGGTCTGGGCGAAGTGCTGCCGGTCTCGGCCTCTCACGGCCAGGGCATGCGCACGCTGGTCGACATGGCGCTGGAGCCCCTCAAGCTGCCCGACCCGGATGAGCTGGCTGAACCCGAAGACCCGACCGTCATCAAACTGGCCGTGGCAGGGCGGCCCAATGTGGGTAAATCGACCCTCATCAACACTTGGCTGGGTGAAGAGCGCCTGGTGGCGTTTGACCTGCCGGGCACGACACGCGACGCGATCTCGGTGCCCTTCGAGCGCGCAGGCCAGAAGTTCGAACTGATTGACACCGCCGGTCTGCGGCGCAAGGGCAAGGTTTTTGAGGCGATTGAAAAGTTCTCGGTGGTCAAGACCCTGCAAGCCATCGAAAACTCCAACGTCGTGCTGCTGCTGCTGGACGCCACGCAGGGCGTGACCGACCAGGACGCGCACATTGCCGGCTACATCCTGGAGTCTGGCCGCGCTGTGGTGCTGGCCATCAACAAGTGGGACGCGGTAGACAGCTACCAGCGTGAAACCCTGGAGCGGTCCGTCGAAACCCGTCTGGGTTTTCTCAAGTTCGCCTCGATCCACCGCATCTCGGCCATCAAGCGCCAGGGTTTGGCGCCGGTCTGGAAATCCATCATCCAGGCCCACGCCTCGGCCAATCGCAAGATGTCCACGCCGGTGCTCACCCGCTTGCTGCTCGAAGCGGTGCAGTTCCAGCAGCCGCAACGTTCGGGCATGTTCCGCCCCAAAATGCGCTATGCCCACCAGGGCGGCATGAACCCACCCATCATCATCGTTCACGGCAACTCGCTCGAGCACGTCAGCGAGTCCTACAAGCGCTATCTGGAAGGGCGTTTTCGCAAGGAATTCGATCTGGTCGGCACGCCCATGCGTATCCAGATGAAGACCTCAAGCAACCCTTTTTCTGGCAAGGAATCAGACTAGGCTTACAGCTTGGTCACAGACCGCTGTGGTAAGGTCTAGTCTCATCAACTCACTCTAGAACACGGAGAATATCGTGAGCAATAACAACAAAGGTCAGCTCTTGCAGGAC
>JBIKHR010000189.1:0-6068 GCA_044362035.1 Polaromonas sp.
TGAACCGGCTCGTCTCTGTTGCTCTGATCCTCACCTTGCGGTGGAGAGGTGTTACCTCCTACGCTGTCCTGTGCAGTCCGGACGTTCCTCCAGTGCCTGGTTTCCCAGATTGCACCAGCGGCGGTCTAGCGTGCTTCACGGGGCTGATTATCCGCGCAGACGGCCTGCGCCCACGGCCCGGCGAACGGCGCGGCTTAAAATCACGGCCTTGATCCGGAAAACGGATCCTCAGAAAGAACACCGCCATGATGCGTTTGACCGAGCTCAAGCTCCCGCTGGACCACGACGAGGCCGCCCTGCCGGCGCTGATCGTCAAGACCCTGGGTATCACGCCCGCCGACCTGGTCAGCCACCACATCCATAAACGCAGCTACGACGCGCGCAAGAAAAACCTGCTGCTGGTCTACATCGCGCATGTCACGCTCAGCAGCCCAGCGCTGGAAGCGCTGCTGATCGCGCAGTTCGCCGGCCACCCGCACATTGGCTTGGCGCCCGACCTGGCTTATTACCCGCCCACGCAGGCAAGTCTGGCTACGCAGGCCCCGGCCATCCGGCCGGTGGTGATCGGCTTCGGGCCTTGCGGGATTTTTGCGGCGCTGTTGCTGGCGCAGATGGGTTTCAGGCCCATCGTGCTGGAGCGCGGCAAGAAGGTGCGTGAACGCACGAAAGACACCTGGGGCCTGTGGCGCAAGCAGGTGTTGCACCCGGAGTCGAATGTGCAGTTCGGCGAAGGCGGTGCCGGTACGTTTTCCGACGGCAAGCTGTGGAGCCAGATCAAGGACCCGCGCCACTTGGGCCGCAAGGTCATGCTGGAGTTTGTCAAGGCCGGCGCGCCTGAAGAGATTTTGCTGGTCAGCAAACCGCACATCGGCACCTTCAAGCTGGTCAAGGTGGTCGAGCACATGCGCGAGCAGATCGAGGCGCTGGGCGGCGAGATCCGCTTTCAGCAGCGCGTGAGCGACGTGGAGATTGAGCACAACGCAGATGGCCAGCACATCCGCGGCCTGACCGTCTACAACCTCGAAGACGGCAGCCGCTACGCGCTGCGCGCCGACCACGTGGTGCTGGCGCCGGGCCACAGCGCGCGCGATACCTTTGCCATGCTGCATGAGCGCGGTGTTTTCATGGAAGCCAAGCCTTTTTCAATCGGCTTTCGCATTGAGCATCCGCAGGGCCTGATTGACCGCGCGCGTCTGGGCCAGCATGCCGGCCACCCGCTGCTGGGCGCGGCCGACTACAAGCTGGTGCATCACGCCGCCAACGGCCGCAGCGTCTACAGTTTTTGCATGTGCCCGGGCGGTACGGTGGTGGCCGCCACCTCTGAGGTTGGCCGCGTGGTGACCAATGGCATGAGCCAGTATTCGCGCAACGAGCGCAATGCCAACGCCGGCATCGTGGTGGGCATTGCGCCGGCTGATTTTGTAGAAGGCGCTGTTGCCGGCCAGCCGGTGCATCCGCTTGCGGGCATCGCTTTTCAGCGTCAGCTCGAGTCCAACGCTTACACACTGGGCGGCAGCAGCTACGAAGCGCCGGGTCAGCTGGTTGGCGACTTTCTGGCCGCCCGTGCCTCCACCACGCTGGGCAGTGTGGAGCCCTCGTACAAGCCGGGCGTTCACCTGACCGACCTGGCCGGCGCGCTGCCCGGATATGCGATTGCGGCGATGCGCGAGGCGCTGCCGGCCTTTGGCAAAAAGATCAAGGGCTTTGACATGCCCGATGCGGTGCTGACGGGTGTGGAGACGCGCACCTCGTCACCCCTGCGCATCACGCGCGGTGACGACTTTCAAAGTCTGAACGTCAAGGGCCTGTACCCGGCCGGCGAGGGCGCCAGTTATGCAGGCGGCATCTTGTCAGCCGGAGTCGACGGGATCGAGGTGGCTGAGGCGGTGGCTTTGAGTTTGGCGGCGCAGAAAAACGTCATGTCTGCGTAGGCGGTAATCCATCCCCGCGTTCAGCCATCCGGCCTCATTGGGCCATCGACTCGATGCGTTGCACATGGGCCAGCAGTGAGCGTTTGGCGACCGGCCAGATGCGGGCGTCCACATCGTCATAGGCTTGAGCCACCCAGTCGTCCATCGTGCCTTCTGGGTCGGCTTGCATCACTCTCAGGATCTTGGCTTCGCGCTGCAGGCGGTGGGCCCGTAGTCGGGCAATCGCCTGGCTGGCCTGGTCCAGCACGTGCCCGTGGGCCGGCAAGATGAACTCGATCCGGTGCGCGGCACATGCGGCGCTGAGCAGGTCCAGCGAGGCCAGGTAATCGTTCATGTCGCCATCGGGCGGGTCGACCACGGTGGTGCTGCCGTTGAGGATGTGGTCGCCGCTGAACAGCAGGCCGTCTTCGAGCAGCACCAGACAAACATGGTTGGCTGCGTGGCCGGGCGTGTGCAGTACCAGCAAGGTGTGCGCGCTGTCTGCCTGGCCCAGGCTCAGGCGCTCGCCATGCGCCAGGACGCGGTCGGGCACGAACTCGCTGGCGGCGCGCGCGGTCGGCGCGGAAGGCAGCCCGAGAATCGGCGGCTGGTTGGCACACAAGGCTTGCAAGGGCAGGGCGCCGGGCGAGTGGTCGGGGTGCGAGTGCGTGCAGACGATCATGCGGATGTCGCCGCCGGCCGCCAGCCAAAGGCGCTGCAAATGATCGGCATCGGCCGGACCGGGATCGATGACGATGTAACCCGTGGCGGACTCGCCGACCAGGTAGCTGTTGGTGCCCGGGCCGGTCATCACGCCGGGGTTGGGCGCGGTCAGGCGTTGCAGGTTGTTTAAAAGCGCCACAGGTCGCGCGGTCTGCCAGTCCAGCGGGTGAACGATCTGGCCGTCGGGGCTGGTCAGGTGCAGCTCGCCAAACGCCGACTCGTGCTCCATGTAGCGAGCCTGACGGCCTTGCAGCAAACCGGCGCGCGGGCAGGACGTCCACAAGGGCTCTTCGTTTTGCGCGCAGTCGGCCAGCACCGCATCGACGCTGCTGTAGTGGCGCAGGCGCTCCAAGGTGCGCACCGTCGGGAACAGCATGAAAAATTGGTCTGCCGCATGCCGCGCCAAGGCGTGGGCCGGGCTGAGCCAGACCGGCTCGAACTGCTCGGATTCGTCGGCCACCGGCTGCTGGCCGGCCGGCATGCGCGCCACCAGAAAGGGCACGTCAAAGCGTTTGGGCAAATCGCGGTCTGTCACCCAGTGCGCCAGCACAAAAACGTCTTCACCGGCCAACAGCAGGCCTTGTGCGCAGCATTGCTCGGCAAAGGGCTGCCGGCGGTCGAGCCCGGCGATGTCGGCATGGCTGGCGTGGCTGCCATCGGGGCGGCGCGCCAGCAGCACGCCGAGTTCTTCAAAGCTCTCGCGGATGGCCGCGATCGCCTGCGTCAGATGCAGATCGCTTTGCGAGGCACGCCGTGTCGATTGGCCGTGCGCCAGCGCATCGGCGGCGTCAATGCCGCCGCCGGGAAAGACGTAGGCACCGGGCGCAAAGCTGGCCGTGGCCGAGCGGCGCGTCATCAGCACCTCGACGCCGGTCTCGCCATCGCGCAGCAGCAGCACGGTGGCGGCATTACGCAGGGGGGCAGGCTCACGCTGCGGATAAAGAAGTTGTGAAGGTCTGACCATGGGCGCATTTTGCCCGCCGCTGAGCTAGGTACTTTCCGCCATATTCAGCCAGGGGTCTATCGCGATACCCTGCTATTTTTGTTTTAGAGGATCCACATGATGACGCATCGTATTTTGAAGTCAGCCCGCACGCTGGCCGCTTTGGCCGGCTTGGGCATGACGCTGGCCGCATCGCCTGCCGTCTGGGCGCAAGGCGCCTGGCCGAACAAGCCGATCAAATTCATCGCCGTGTTCCCGCCCGGTGGCTCGGTCGATCAGGTGGCGCGCATTCTGGCGGTGCCGCTGTCCCAGCAGTTGGGGCAAAACATCATTGTTGAAAACAAGGGCGGTGCGTCCGGCTCTATCGGTGCGGCTGCTGTGGCCGCAGCGCCCGCTGATGGCTACACCTTTGCCGTCGTGTTTGACACGCACGGCGTCAACCCCAGCCTGATTCCGGGCCTGCCTTTTGACACGCGCAAAGACCTCGCGTCCGTGTCGCTCATCGGCACGTCAGCCATGGTGCTGGCCACGCACACAGGCTCTGAGTACAAGACCTTTGCCGACGTGGTGGCGGCCGCCAAGGCCAAGAAAAACGTCAACTACGGCAGCATTGGTTCGGGCAGCCTGGGCCATCTGGCCATGGCCCTGCTCAGCAAGAGCGGCAACATCGACTGGCAGCATGTGCCCTACAAAGGCGGCGGTCCGCTCATGACCGATGCCGTGGCCGGCCATGTGCCTTTGTCGATCGGCTCGGTATTTGTGACCAAGCCGCACATCGACAGCGGCCGCATGCGCCCGCTGGCCGTCACCACCAGCAAGCGCGTGCCAGATCTGCCCAACGTACCAACGGTGGCGGAAAGCGGTTTTGCCGGCTTTGACGCGCCGGCCTGGTGGGCTATTTTGGCGCCCGCCAAAACCCCGCCCGAAGTGCTCAAGCGCATGAACGAAGAAATCAACAAGGCCTTGAAAAACCCGGACATCGCCAAGAAGCTGGACGCCCAGGGCATTGACATCGTCGGCGGCACGCCGGCATCTGCAGATGCATTTATTGGCAAGCAGATCGACATCTGGGCCAAGGTTGTCAAAGACAACGGCATCAAGCCCGACTGACAGCGCTCAGGCTTCGGGCGTCACACCGAGCGCCACCAGAAAGCGGGCCACCATGTTGTAAGTGGCAATCGCACTGGTCAGCTCGACGATTTCGGTGTTGTCAAAGTGCCGGCGCAGGCCGTTGAAAACAGCGTCGTTGACTTTCACGTCCAGCGTCATTTGCGCGGCGTACTGGATCACCAGCGCCTCGACCTCGCCCAACGCCGGGTGCGCTGCTGAGACGCGGGCGTTGTGGACGACCGCATTGAGCGCATCGAGCTCGGCCTGCACGCCGCCGGCTTTGAGAAAGTCGGGTGCATGGTGCTTGTACTCGTAGACCGCGCCGGTCAGCAGGGCTACCGTGCAGATGCCGAGTTCGCGCAGCTTCCAGCTGGTCGGCAGGCCCGAGCGCACGGCGCCCAGGTAGATGTTCCAGGCGCGGGCCAGCGGCTCGCTCCACAGCAGCGCCTTGTCCAGATTGATCATGGTGCCGCCGCGGCGCTTGAGGATGGCGTCAACCAGGTCTTGCGGTTGCGGTTTGAGGGCAGGGGTCCATTCGGGAATGCGCAGCATGCGGGTCTTTCTGTGAGTCGGAGGCCAAGGCCTGCATGGTAAAGCCTCTGGTGCAGCGCCGGCCAGGCTTGGCGCAGGCCGGCGGATAATGCCCGGATGCAAATTCGATTCACCAAAATGCAGGGCGCGGGCAACGATTTCGTGGTGCTCGACGAGACCCGCGAGCCCTTGCGCCTGACAACAGCGCAATACCGCTTTCTGGCCAACCGGCATTTTGGTGTGGGAGCCGACCAGATTTTGAGCGTGCGGCCGCCACCGGCCGGCAGCGCCGGCATTGACTTCGCTTACGCCATTCACAACGCTGACGGCAACGAGGTCGAGCACTGCGGCAACGGCGCACGCTGCTTTGTGCGCTTTGTGCGCGACCAGCACCTGACAGAGCGCGACACGGTGCGCGTGCAAACCCTCAATCGCGTGCTCGAGCTCACGCTGGCACCCGATGGCCGCGTCAGCGTGGACATGGGCGCACCGGTGTTTGCGCTGGCCGCCCTGCCTTTTGACGCGGCCGGCCTTGAGCCCCGCGAAGTCAAGGGCTGGGCCACCTGGCCGCTGGTGCAAAAGGCTGCTGGCGTTGCTAGTACTGCTCACGTGGCGGTTTTATCCATGGGAAACCCGCATGCGGTGCAACTGGTGGACGACGTGGAGCGCGCACCGGTGGCCGAGTGGGGCCCGCAGATCGAAGGTCATACGCGCTTTGCGCGCCGCGTCAACGCCGGCTTCATGCAGGTGCTGTCGCGCAACGAAGTGCGCTTGCGCGTGTACGAGCGCGGCGCGGGCGAAACCCTGGCTTGCGGCACCGGCGCTTGCGCGGCGGTGGTCGCCGGCATTCG
>JBIKHR010000190.1:0-6017 GCA_044362035.1 Polaromonas sp.
CCATGCTGGCGCCATAGACCCAGGTGCCCGGCCCCAGCACCGAGGGCGGCGGCGCCAGTGTGCTGCGTGAAAAGGCATTGATCATTTTGAGCGCTTTCATCGGCTCGTGGAGCGCGGCGTCGAGCAGCGCGGGAGAGACCTTCATGGGGTAGGCCGTTCCCACCATAACCAGGTGGCTGACGCGCGCGCCCAGCCGGCCCGCTGCTTCAAGCGCGATCAGCGAACCCCAGCTGTGGCCGATCAGCGCGGCGCGCGCTACGCCGGCGGCATCCAGCAGTGCGGCGATGAAAACAGCCGCTGCCTCGACACTGGCGGGTGCCTCGCCACCGCTGCGGCAGTGGCCGGGCAAATCGACAGCCAGCACGTTCCAGCCGTGGTGCGCCAGAAAGCGGCTTTGCAGAATCCACACGCTGTGGTCATTGAGCACACCGTGAATGAACACCGCCGTCGGCTTGGCCGCGTCAAAGGGCTTGCCGCCGGTGTAGCAGTAGGTGGGGGCGCCCAGGACGGTAAGCTTCATGCGCTGGCTCCGGCAGCGGCTTTTTCGGCGGCTTTCAAGGCGCGTTTCAGGTCCTCAATCAGGTCGTCCGGGTCTTCCAGGCCAATGCTCAGACGGATGGTGCCTTGGGTGATGCCGCCGGCGGCCAGCGCTTCGTCGCTCATGCGGAAATGCGTGGTGCTGGCCGGGTGAATCACCAGGCTGCGGCAGTCGCCAACGTTGGCCAGATGGCTGAAGACCTTGAGTGTTTCAACGAAGGTCTGGCCTTGGGCGCGGCTGCCGCGAATGTCAAAGCTGAAGACCGAGCCGGCGCCGCGCGGCAGCAGCTTTTGCGCCAGCGCATGGCTGGGGTGGCCGGGCAGTATCGGGTGGCCGACGCGCGCCACCAGCGGGTGCTCCGCCAGAAACTCAACCACTTTTTCGGTGTTGCTCATGTGCCGGGCCATGCGCAGCGGCAGGGTTTCGATGCCCTGCAAGATGAGCCAGGCGGTGTGCGGGCTCATGCAGGCGCCGAAGTCGCGCAGGCCTTCGCGGCGGGCGCGCAGCAAAAAGGCGCCGACGGTGCTTTCCTCGCTGAAGACCATGTTGTGAAAGCCAGCGTAGGGCTCGGTGAGTTCGGCAAACTTGCCCGAGGCGTCCCAGTCAAACGAGCCGCCATCGACCACCAGCCCACCGATCACGGTGCCGTGACCCGACAGGAATTTGGTGGCCGAGTGGTAGACCAGGTCGGCGCCCAGCTCGAAAGGTTTGATCAGCCAGGGCGAGGTCAGCGTCGAGTCCACCAGCAGTGGCACCCGGGCCGCGTGGGCGATGGCGGCCACGGCCTCGATGTCGAGCACGTCCAGGCCGGGGTTGCCGACGGTCTCGCCAAAAAAGAGTTTGGTGTTGGGCCGCACGGCGGCGCGCCAGGCGTCGTGGTCGCCGGGTGGCACAAAGCTGGTGTCGATACCGAAGCGGCGCAGAGTGTCGTGCAGCAGGTTGTGCGAGCCGCCGTACAGCGCGGTGCTGGCCACAATGTGCGAGCCGGCCCCCATCAGGGTGGCAATGCTCAGGTGCAGCGCGGCCTGGCCGCTGGCCGTGGCAATGGCGCCGATGCCGCCTTCGAGCGCCGAGATGCGCTGCTCGAGCACAGCATTGGTCGGGTTGCTGATGCGCGAGTAAACATGGCCGGCACGCTCGAGGTTGAACAGGCTGGCCGCGTGCTCGCTCGATTCAAAGACGAAGGAGGTCGTCAAATGGATGGGCACGGCCCGCGCGCCGGTGCTGGGGTCGGGCCCGGCGCCTGCATGCAGGGCCAGGGTGTCAAAGCCGGGGTCTGGGTAACCGGGCATGCTGCCTCCTGTAGAAGTCTTCAAACCCGGCCGCCGCCTATGGTTTGCAGGCCGATTGTGGGCTATATTGGCTGCGACGCCATGCGGCTGTTGGGCCGCTTCAAAAATCGATCAGGAGAGCACACATGAAAGTTGCAGACATATTGCGCGTCAAGGGCAGCACCCTTTTCACGGTGCAACCCGATGAGGCGCTGTCTCAGGCCACGCTGACCATGTCCGAAAAAGACATCGGTTCGCTGGTGGTGATGGAACGCGGCAAGCTGGTGGGCATGCTGACTTTTCGCGAGGTGATTCAGTGCATCGTGAAAAACGGCGGCGAGATTGGAGGCGCCCTGGTGGGCAAAGCCATGGACGACCAGCCGCTGACCTGCACGCCGGACACCGAGATTGACGATGTACGCCGCATGATGCTGGAGCGCCATGCGCGCTACATGCCGGTGGTCGAGAACAAGGTGCTGATGGGCGTGATCAGCTTTTACGACGTGGCCAAGGCCGTGGTGGACAGCCAAAACTTCGAAAACAAGATGCTCAAGGCTTACATACGAGACTGGCCGGCCGAAGACGAAGCCAAGGAAGCCTGAGCCGCAGACATGGCCCCGGGTCTGGGATAATCCAGCGCCATGAGCGGCAATACCTTCGGACAACTTTTTGCAGTCACCAACTTTGGTGAATCCCACGGCCCGGCCATTGGCTGCGTGATCGACGGCTGCCCGCCGGGCATGGCGTTGACTGAGGCCGACATCCAGCACGACCTGGACCGTCGCCGGCCCGGCACCAGCCGCCACGTCACCCAGCGCAACGAGCCCGACGCGGTGGAGATCCTCTCCGGCGTTTACGAAGGCAAGACCACCGGCACGCCGATTTGCCTGCTGATCAAGAACACCGACCAGCGCAGCAAGGACTACGGCAACATCCTGGAGACCTTCCGTCCCGGTCATGCCGACTACACCTACCTGCACAAATACGGCCTGCGCGACCCGCGCGGCGGCGGTCGTTCGTCGGCTCGCCTGACGGCGCCCATGGTGGCGGCCGGTGCGGTGGCCAAGAAATGGCTGGCCGAACAGCACGGCATTGGTTTCAAGGGCTGCATGACGCAGATTGGCGAGATGGCCGTGCCTTTCGATTCCTGGGAGCATGTGCCCCATAACCCGTTTTTTGCGGCGACAGCTGACGTGTCGGCGCTCGAGGCCTACATGGACGCACTGCGCAAGGCTGGCGACTCTTGCGGCGCGCGCATCCGCGTGGTGGCCACCGGCATGCCGGTCGGTCTGGGCCAGCCGCTGTTTGACAAGTTAGACGCCGACATCGCCTACGCCATGATGGGCATCAATGCCGTCAAGGGCGTGGAGATCGGTGCCGGCTTTGCCAGCGTCAGCCAGCGCGGCACCATGCATGGCGACTCGCTGTCGGCGGCCGGATTCAAGAGCAACAACGCCGGCGGCGTGCTGGGCGGCATCAGCACCGGGCAAGACTTGGAAGTGTCCATCGCCATCAAGCCAACCAGTTCCATCCTCTCGCCGCGCGAGTCGATTGACGTGAGTGGTCAGCCCAGCAGCGTCAGCACCAAAGGTCGGCACGACCCCTGCGTGGGCATCCGCGCCACGCCGATCGCCGAGGCCATGCTGGCGCTGGTGGTGATGGAGCACATGTTGCAGCACCGTGCGCAATGTGCCGATGTGCGCGTGAGCACGCCACGCATCCCCGGCTCGGTTTGATTCTGTTGGCGCGCGGGCTTGCCGCTCGCGCCTTGCCGCTCTTGCACCCATGACCACCCGCCGCCAACTCGTGCCCTTTGCTGCGCTGTCGGCCAGCTATTTCGCGCACATCGGTTTTTTCAATCCCTACCTGCCGCTATGGCTCAAGGAACTGGGCCTGAGCATTCTGGCGATCAGCGTGCTGGTCTCGGTGCAGGCGGCGACGCGGTTGTTTGCGCCGTATGGCTGGGGCTGGTTGAGCGACCGCACCGGCGAGCGCATCTGGCTGCTGCGTTACAGCGCCTGCGCTGCGCTGGTGGCGTCGACCGGCCTGTGGTTTGACGGCGGCGTGAACTGGCTCTTTGGGGTGCTGCTGTTCATGTTCATGCACACCAGCGCCATGATGCCCATGAGCGAGGCGGCGATGGCGCACCTGGTCACCCAGGACGGCGTGTTCAATACGCGGCGTTACGGGCGGGTGCGCCTGTGGGGCTCGCTGGGCTTTCTGGTCACGGTGGTGGTGGCTGGCGCATTTTTTGAGCGGGACGGCATGCGCCATTTTCCGGCCTGGACGGTGGCCACCATGCTGGCGGTGACCTTGAGTGTCTTTTTGCTGCCGAACCTGAAAGAGGCCATTCCTGAGCATGCGCAGGAGACCAGTGTGATGCCGGTCTTGCGTCAGCGCGAAGTGCAATGGTTTTTTGCCTCGTTGTTTTTTCATGTGCTCTCGCACATCGGCATTTATGCATTTTTCTCGCTTTACCTTGACTCGCTGGGCTACAGCAAAACCACCATCGGCTTGCTGTGGGCCTTGTCGGTGGTGGTGGAGATCGGCTGGTTTTTCACGCAGTCACGCTGGCTGCCACGCCTGAGCCTGGTGGCCTGGCTGGTGCTGTGCTCGGCCGCCATGGTGCTGCGCATGGGCATCACGGCCAGCAGCGCGCATGTGTTGGGCTTGCTGCTGCTGGCGCAGGTGCTGCATGCGCTGACCTTTGCCACGCACCACACGGTTTGCATTGCCATGCTGTCGCAGCATTTCAGCGGCCGGTTGCGTGGCCGTGGCCAAGCGCTCTACACCGTCATCGGTTACGGTTTCCCGGGTGTTATCGGTGGACTGGCTGGCGGCATGCTGAGCACGCATTTCGGCCTTGCCAGCGTCTACTGGGTGTCGATGTTCACCAGCGCCCTGGCCGTGGCCTTTGCCCTGGGCGCGTGGCGTTACCATCGGGCGCAAACCAGCGATTAGCCGGGCTTGCAGGCGGGGATGTCCGGGCTGGCCTCACGCCAATGCCCGGGCGCCAGACCCTCCAGCAGATAGGGGCCAATGGCCGCGCGTATCAGGCGCAGTGTGGGAAAGCCGACGGCCGCCGTCATGCGGCGCACCTGCCGGTTACGCCCCTCCCTGATGCCCAGTTCAATCCATGCGGTGGGCTTGGACTGGCGCACGCGTATCGGCGGTTCGCGCAGCCACAGTCCGGGCGGCTCGCTGATCAGGCTGGCGCGGGCCGGGCGCGTCAGCCCGTCGTTGAGTTTCACGCCCTGGCGCAGCGCAGTCAGCGCTGTTTCATCGGGTTCACCCTCGACCTGCACCCAGTAGGTTTTTTCCATCTTGAAGCGCGGGTCTGCAATGCGCGCTTGCAACTGGCCATCTTCAGTCAGCAGCAGCAGGCCTTCGCTGTCGGCATCCAGCCGGCCGGCCACGTAAACGCCGGGCAGGTCGATGAAGTCCTTCAAGCCGCGCCAGCGCCCCTCAGCCGTGAACTGGCTGAGCACGCCGTAGGGCTTGTTCATGCAGATCAGTCGGGCAGGGCGGTCAGCGTTCATGGCGGGGCAGCATAGCACTGGCCCCATGCGCACTGCACTTGAGCATGTACCGGCTGAGCAGACGCTCTTGCCAACCGTTGCAGCTTGTAAGTGCTTCAAGGCAGCTATCGCGGATAGATTGAATGCTTCATCAACAAGTCTGGAGTTGGATATGAAAGCAATGAAAACCTGGTTTTTGGCGGCCGGGGTGCTGCTGGGTGCAGCAGGTGCCATGGCGCAGCAGGGGGCGGGCGCCGGTGCAGGGCCCGGGGCGGGCATGGGCCTCGGCATGGGCGCTGGAATGGGCGCTGGAATGGGTGCTGGTATGGGGGCGGGCGGTGCTCGCTGGAGCAATGACGACACGCCAGGCTGGTCCATGATGTCTGAGCAAGAGCGCAAGGAGCACCAGGATCGCATGCGCGCTATGAAAACCTACGAGGAGTGCAAGGCCTACGCAGACCAGCACCGCGAGCAAATGAGCACGCGAGCCAAAGAGCGCGGCGGTCAGGCCCTGGCGCAAGCCAGACGCGACCCTTGCGCTGGACTTAAGCGCTGATGCGCTGACTGTTCAGGGGGCGAGGCCGGCCGCGGAGCGCTTGTGCGCTAGCATCGGTTGTATGAGTGTTCATTACGAAAGCGTGCCACTGGGCACGCTCTACCCCGAAGCCTTTGGCGTTCCTGCCCCGATGG
>JBIKHR010000191.1:0-6012 GCA_044362035.1 Polaromonas sp.
GGCGAACTCTCCAGCGCCCAGGTGCGCGTGCTGGCCAAAATTGCCCGCGACTACGACCAGCCGCAGCCCGAGTTGCTGCGCGCCGCCCAGGCCAAGCAAGACTTGCTGGGCCCGGTGCAAAGCGGTGCTTTGTCGATCAGCTCCAAGCTAGGCACGGGTTATGCCCATTTCACAACGCGCCAGAACATTCAGTACAACTGGATTCCGCTGGACAAGTCTGCCGATGTGATGGACCTGCTGGCCAGTGTCAACATGCACGGCATTCAGACCAGCGGCAACTGCATCCGCAACATCACCAGCGACGAGTTGGCCGGCATTGCCGTGGACGAGATTGCCGACCCGCGCCCCTTTGGCGAGATCTTGCGCCAGTGGAGCACGCTGCACCCCGAATTTGCCTTTCTGCCGCGCAAGTTCAAGATCGCCATCAGCGGCGCTGTGGAAGACCGCGCCGCCACCGCCTGGCACGATGTCGGCCTGTACTTGATTCGCAACGCCGAAGGCGAACTCGGCTTCAAAGTGCAAGTGGGTGGCGGCATGGGCCGCACACCCGTCATCGGCAGCGTGATCCGCGAATTCCTGCCCTGGCACCAGGTGATGAACTACATCGAAGCCATCGTGCGCGTGTACAACCGCTACGGCCGGCGCGACAACATCTACAAGGCGCGCATCAAGATTCTGGTCAAGGCCGAAGGCCAACGCTACTTCGACGACGTGGAAGCCGAGTACCGCCAGATCATGGACCACGACGGCGGCCCGCACACCATCACGCAGGCCGAACTGGACCGCGTCACCGCCTGCTTTGTGCCGCCCGCGCTGAACTGCGACCGCAAGAGCGCCGACGCGAAAATCGCCAACATCCTGCGCGCCGCCGCCGAGGACGACATCGAGTTTGGCCGCTGGCTCAAGCAAAACGTGCGCGCCCACCAAAACCCCGACCTGCGGGCGGTCACCCTGTCGTTCAAGCGCCTGGGCCAGGCCCCTGGCGACGCCACGGCCGACCAACTCGCGGTGGCCGCTGATCTGGCTGAACAGTTCAGCGCCGGCGAAGTGCGCGTGACGCACGACCAGAACCTGCTACTGCCTTGGGTCGCCTGCGACCAGTTGCCCGAACTCTGGCGCGCTGCGCGCAAGGCCGGTTTTGCCAAGCCCAACCTCCGCCTGCTGACCGACATGATTGCCTGCCCGGGCGGCGACTTCTGCTCGCTGGCCAATGCGCGCTCGATCCCGATTGCCGAGGCCATCACCGAGCGCTACCAGGACATGGACGAGCTGCACGACCTGGGTGAGATCGACCTGCACATCAGCGGTTGCATCAACTCCTGCGGTCACCACCACAGCGGCCACATCGGCATTCTGGGCGTGGACAAAGATGGCCTCGAGTGGTACCAGGTGTCGCTGGGCGGCGCGGACGGCTCAACCTTGAGCGGCACGGCGGTGCCCGGCAAGGTGGTCGGCCCCTCGTTCTCTGCCTCTGAAGTGCCTGAAGTCATCGAAGCCGTGCTCGAAACCTACCGCCAGCAGCGCGAAGCCGGCGAGACCTTCATCGCCACGCTGCGCCGCGTCGGCATGGAGCCCTACAAGGACGCCGCCAAAGCGGCACGCCTGCCGGCTGCCGCCTGATCCGCTTAAAAGAAAAAATGAAATTACTCACCCCCAACGCGCACCAGGACGCCGGCACACAGCCCGCTGCCGTGCAACTGGCCAACGACGCCGACCCGATGGCGCTGGCGCTGGACGGCGTGGCGCGCATTGACCTGCACTTCCCCAAGTTCACCGACGGCCGCGCCTACAGCCAGGCCTTTTTGCTGCGCCGCCGCCGCGAGTTCAAGGGCGAAATACGCGCCACCGGTGACGTGCTGGTGGACCAGCTGGCCCAGATGCAACGCAGCGGCTTTGACGTGGCCGTGCTGCGCGCCGACCAGCCGCTGGCCGTGGCCCAGCGCGTGCTGGCCAGCAACCCCGGCTTTGGCGTGGGCCGCTACCAGGGTGACGCGGTGCACCTTGCGCCTCATTTTGCGCCGCACCTTGTGCTGGCCGAAGAGCACAACCCCCGCTGACATGAGCGCCCTGACCCTTTACGCCAAGGCCTCGGCCGACTTTGAGGCCAAGCTGGCCGAAACCAAAGCCGTTTTGCTCAGCGCCGCGCAGACCTTTTCGCCGCTGACGCAAGCCTCCAGCCTGGGCGCTGAAGACATGGTCATCACCCACCTGCTGGGCGAGACCGGCATTGCCTGCAGCGTGTTTGTGCTCGACACCGGCATGCTGCATGCGCAAACCCTGGCCTTGATTGGCCGCATCGAGGCGCGCTACGCCCGCCAGGTGCTGGTGTTCCGCCCGCAGGCTGAAGTGGCCAGCGACTTTGTCAGCACGCACGGTGACAAGGCCATGTACGAGAGCGTGGATCTGCGCAAGCAGTGCTGCGGCATTCGCAAAATGGAGCCGCTGGGCCGGGCGCTGGCGGGCCACAAAGGCTGGCTCACCGGTTTGCGGCGCGAGCAGTCCAACGCACGCGCTGAAGTTGGCTTCGTCGAGCACGAGCTGGTCGGCCAGGCCGACGAGCGCGCCAAGATCAACCCGCTGGCGCGCTGGACGGCCGGCGATGTGTGGCACTTCATTACGCTGCACAACATTCCCTACAACCCGCTGCACGACGCGTTCTTCCCGAGCATCGGCTGCGCCCCCTGCACCCGCGCCGTCACTCTGGGCGAAGACATCCGCTCCGGCCGCTGGTGGTGGGAGCAGGAAAGCGCCAAAGAGTGCGGCCTGCACGTGGCCGGCGAAGCCGCCGCCATTTCAGCCATCATTCCCATCAAAGAGACCTCTTGAACGCCCGAACCGAACCCCAACTGCTGACCCAGCTCAGCAACGCCCACTTGGATGCCCTGGAAGAAGAAGCGATTTTCATCCTGCGCGAAGTGGCTGCCGCCTTCGAGCGCCCGACCCTGCTATTTTCAGGCGGCAAAGACTCTTTGGTGCTGCTCAAATGCGCTGAAAAAGCGTTCATGGACAGCACCCGCGGCGGCAAGATCCCTTATCCGCTGCTGATGATCGACACCGGCCACAACTTTGATGAAGTGACCGACTTTCGCGACTACCGCGCCAAGCAACTGGGCGCTGACCTGGTGGTGAGAAGTGTGGAAGACTCCATGGCCCGTGGCACCGTGCGTCTGGCGCACCCGGGCGAGTCGCGCAATGTGCACCAGTCGGTGACGCTGCTTGAAGCCATCGACGAGTTCCGTTTTGACGCCCTCATAGGCGGGGCCCGCCGAGACGAAGAAAAAGCCCGCGCCAAGGAGCGGATTTTTTCGCACCGCGACGCCTTTGGCCAATGGCAACCCAAAGACCAGCGGCCCGAGTTGTGGACGCTGTTCAACACACGACTGCAACCGGGCGAGCACTTTCGGGTTTTTCCCATCTCCAACTGGACCGAGCTGGACGTGTGGCAGTACATAGCGCGTGAGCAAATCGAGCTGCCTTTGTTGTATTACGCGCACCAGCGCCAGGTGGTCGAACGCAAAGGACTGTGGGTGCCGGTGACCGAGATCACGCCACTCAAGGCCGGTGAAACCGCCGTCGAGAAAACCGTGCGTTTTCGCACCGTCGGCGACATCACCTGCACCTGCCCGGTGGTCAGCACGGCGACCACGGCCGGCGAGATCGTGCTGGAAACGCTGAGTGCCGATGTCAGCGAACGCGGCGCCACGCGCATGGACGACAAGACATCCGACGCTTCCATGGAAAAGCGCAAAAAAGAGGGTTATTTTTGATGAGCACCACGCGTGAAATAAAAGCCCTCGCAGCGCCTGCCAATGCCGCCCAGGACACCCGCACCGCCCTGCGCTTTGTCACCTGCGGCAGTGTGGACGACGGCAAAAGCACGCTGATCGGCCGGCTGCTGGTGGACAGCAAAACCGTTCTGCAAGACCAGCTGGCCGGCGTGCAGCGCGGCGGCCAGACCGACCTGGCCTTGCTGACCGACGGCCTGCAAGCCGAGCGCGAGCAAGGCATCACCATTGACGTGGCCTACCGCTACTTCAACACCGCCGCGCGCAAATTCATCATTGCCGACGCGCCCGGCCACGAGCAGTACACGCGCAACATGGTCACCGCCGCCTCCAGCGCAGACGCCGCCGTGGTGCTGGTTGACGCCAGCAAGCTCGACTGGCAGTCCGCCCTGCCCGCGCTGCTGCCGCAAACGCGCCGTCACTCGCTGCTGGTGCAACTGCTGCGGGTGCCGGCCATCGTGTTCGCCATTAACAAACTCGACGCGGTTGAAAACCCAGCCCTGGCTTTTGCACACATCAGCGCAGCGCTGCAAGCCTTCACGCAAGACGCCGGCATCCATGCCCATGCCATCGTGCCGGTGTCGGCTCTGATCGGCTACAACGTGGTCGATGCCCACCCGGGCTGGTGCGGCTACCAGGGCCCGACCTTGCTGGACTTGCTCGAAAAGCTGTCCGCCACGCCGGCCGATGTCACCCAGGCTTTCAGCTTTCCGGTGCAGTGGGTCGAAAAATTCTCATCCAGCGCCGACACCTCGCAGGGACGCCGTATTTTCTGGGGCCGGATTGCCAGCGGCGCGGTGCAGGTCGGCCAGCGCGTGAGCGTGCTGCCCGGCGGCCAAAGCGCCGTGGTGGCAGAGGTTTTGGACCATGCCCGCAAGCCCCAGGCCGTGCGCGCCGGTCACAGCGCCGGCATCATTTTGGACCGCGAACTCGACGTGTCGCGCGGCGACGTGCTGCTGGCCACCGAAGGCTTTGGCGATGCGCCGGGCAAGCGCGAACTGACCGCCACCGTGGCCTGGATGGACGACGAGCCCTTGCTGCCCGGCCGCCTGTACTGGGCCTTGCAGGGTCACCGCTGGGTCAAAGCCAAGGTCCAGCGCATCGTCCACCAGGTCAATATTCAGACCCTGGCGCAGCAGCCGGCCACCCAGCTGGACGCCAACGCCATCGGCGTGGTGGAACTGGTGCTGCAGGCGCCCATTGCCGCGCTGCCCTTTGCGCAATCGCGCATTTTGGGCTCTTTGGTGCTGGTGGACACAGCCTCGCACAAGACCTCCGGCGCCGCCCTGATCCTGTCGGCCCAAGAGGGCTGATTTCGCGCTCCCTGTTTTCCAATTTCATAAAGCTCTTAAAATCGGGGCTTTTCACCGCCCTGCACCACCAACATGACCCACGTCGTTTCCGAATCCTGTATCCGTTGCAAGTACACCGACTGCGTTGATGTCTGCCCTGTGGACTGCTTCCGCGAAGGTCCAAACATGCTGGTGATTGACCCGGACGAGTGCATTGACTGCGCCGTCTGCATCCCAGAATGCCCGGTCAACGCCATTTACGCCGAAGAAGACCTGCCGGCCGACCAGATGGCGTTCATCCAACTGAACATCGATCTGTCGCACCAGCCTGGCTGGAAAAGCATCACCAAGCGCAAAGCGGCCCTGCCGGATGCGGATGACTGGAAAGACAAGACCGGCAAGCTCGGCGAACTGGTTCGCTGATCGATGGCGGCCCTGGCCCCAGGCGGTCAGCAGGTCGCCCCCATCGAAACCGATGCGTTGATCATCGGTGCCGGCCCGGTCGGCCTGTTTCAGGTATTTCAGCTCGGCTTGCAGGACATCCACGCCCATGTGGTTGACGCCCTGCCCCAAGCCGGCGGCCAGTGCATGGAGCTTTACCCCGAAAAGCCCATTTACGACATTCCCGCCGTACCGGCCACCACCGGCCGCCAACTCACGGCCTCATTGCTCCAGCAAATAGCACCCTTTGGCGCGACATTTCATTTAGGTCAGGAAGTCAGCGCGGTGCAGCAGCGCAGTGACGGCCGCTTTGACGTGGAAACCTCCATCGGCACGCGCTTTGTGAGCAAGACGATTTTCATTGCCGCCGGGGTGGGCGCTTTCCAGCCGCGCCGGCTGCAAGTGGAGGGCCTGGCCGCATTCAACAACACCCAGGTTTTTTACCAGGCCCCGGGCCCGGCAGGCTTTGCCGGCAAGCGCCTGGTGGTGGTGGG
>JBIKHR010000192.1:0-5971 GCA_044362035.1 Polaromonas sp.
GCAGGTGGCGCTGCAACTGAGCCGCACGCCCCTGCCCTACCCGACGCTGCACATCAAGCGCCAGCCGGCTTCTATCTTTGAGTACGAATTCGAAGACTTCGAGTTTCTTGACTACCAGCACCACCCGGCCATCAAGGCCCCGGTGGCGGTCTGAGCCCGGTCGCCACGGCATGAGCCGCATCAACCTGATCTTTGCCCGCGCGGCCAACGGTGTCATCGGCAAGGACAACGCCATGCCCTGGCACCTGCCCGAAGACCTGGCGCACTTCAAGCGCCTGACGCAAGGCTGCCCGGTCATCATGGGCCGCAAGACCTGGGACTCACTGCCGCCGCGCTTTCGGCCGCTGCCGGGGCGCAGCAACATTGTTGTTACGCGCCAAAGCGACTGGCAGGCCGACGGCGCGATGCGCGCTACCAGCCTGCCTGAGGCCCTGCGCCTGTGCGGTGAGGTGGCCGACATCTGGGTCATAGGCGGTGCCGACATTTACCGCCAGGCCGAACCGCTGGCCGCACGCGCAGAAGTCACCGAAATAGCGCAGGACTTTGATGGCGACGCCTACGCACCCGTGCTAGGCCCGGCCTGGCAAGAGACAGCGCGCGCGCCGCAGCTGGCGGCCTCAGGCTTGTCGTTCGCCTTTGTCTCTTACCAAAAAAATCAAGGCAACGCAAAGTGAAAATTGCCACCTGGAATGTGAACTCTCTGGCCGTGCGGCTGCCGCAGGTGCTGGACTGGCTGGCCGCCAACCCGGTCGAGGTGCTGTGCCTGCAAGAGCTCAAGCTGCCCGACGAGAAATTTCCGCTGCAGGCGCTGCAGGATGCGGGCTATGCGCACTGTGCGGTGTTCGGCCAGAAAACCTACAACGGCGTGGCTATCCTGAGCCGCGTGCCGCTGCGCGATGTGAGCAAGAACATCAACGGTTTTGCTGACGAACAGTCGCGCGTGATCGCCGCCACACTGGACACGCCCCTGGGCGCGGTGCGCGTGGTGAACGGCTACTTTGTCAACGGGCAGGAGCCTGGCAGCGACAAATTTGCCTACAAGATGCAGTGGCTGAACGGGCTGCGCCATTGGCTGGACGGCGAGTTGAAGACCACGCCCGGCCTGGTGCTGGTAGGTGACTTCAACATCACTTTTGACGACCGCGACACGCACGACCCGGAAGGTCTGCGTGAAACGATTCACCACACCACTGAAGAGCGCGAGCAGTTCAAGGCCCTGCTGGCCCTGGGCTTGAACGACGCCTTCAGGATGTTTGAGCAGCCGGAAAAAAGCTACTCCTGGTGGGACTACCGCGAGTTCGCCTTCCGGCGCAACCGCGGCCTGCGCATTGACCATATTCTGGTCAGCGAGCCTCTCAAGCCCCACGTGAAAAGCTGCACGATAGACAAGCAGCCGCGCAAAAACGAGCGGCCGAGCGACCACGTGCCGGTGGTGGTGGAACTGGGCTAAAAGCCCGGCTTGCCATCATGAAGGGCTTATTCCAGGCCCAGCTCTTGAATCTTGCGGGTGATGGTGTTGCGGCCTATACCTAGTTTTTGAGCCGCCTCGATGCGACGCCCGCGCGTGTTGACCAGAGCGGTCTGAATCAGCTTGGACTCGAAGCGGCGGGTGAGCACGTCCCAGACGTCGGTCTGGCCGCTGACCAGCAGGGCCAGGGCTTCGGCTTCCAGGTCGGCTTCCCAACTACCGGACGCTACGGTGGAACCGATGGCCTGAACCGGTGTGGCGGACAAACCGCTTGCGGGGTAAGACGCTGCCAAGTTGGCGCTTGGCGCATGATGGTCTGCAACGCCGGCTGGCATGGCGCCCGTAGCCAAGCCCGGCACACTGCCCTGCTCTACAGAGCCCGATGCTCTGGCCTGCTCTGCGGTCGCGCCCAGCACTTCGGGCGGCAGGTCTTTGGCTTCAACCACTTGCGACGGTGCCATGACGGTCAGCCAGTGGCAGATGTTTTCAAGCTGGCGCACGTTACCGGGAAAGTTGAATTGGCTGAGCTGCTGCAGAGCCTGGTCGGCGATGCGCTTGGGCTCAACGCCAAGTTGTTTGGCGCTTTGCTGCATGAAGTGGCGCGTCAGCATGAAGACGTCTTCACGGCGCTCGCGCAGGGCCGGCAGACGCAGGCGGATCACATTGAGGCGGTGAAACAGGTCTTCGCGAAAAGCGCCGTCTTTGACGCGTTGCTCCAGGTCCTGGTGGGTGGCGGCGATAACGCGCACATTGGCCTTGACGGCGTTGTGTCCGCCGACGCGGTAGAAGTGTCCGTCGCTGAGCACACGCAGCAAACGCGTTTGCAGGTCAAAGGGCATGTCGCCAATTTCGTCTAAAAAGAGCGTGCCGCCATCGGCTTGCTCGAAGCGACCGCGGCGCATGGTTTGAGCACCGGTGAAGGCGCCGCGCTCGTGGCCGAAGAGTTCGGACTCGAGCAGGTCTTTGGGAATGGCCGCGGTATTGATAGCGATGAAGGGGCCGCTGGCGCGTGGCGAATGCTTGTGCAGCGCGCGCGCCACCAGCTCTTTACCGGAGCCTGATTCGCCGGTGATCATGACGGTGACCTGGCTCTGGCTGAGCCGCCCGATGGCCCGGAACACGTCTTGCATGGCGGGCGCCTGGCCGAGCATTTCAGGGGTGTCGCCCATGCGCTCTTCGGCGACTTCTTCGCGCTGGCTTTCTTCAACGGCGCGGCGTATGAGTTCGACCGCTTTAGGCAAGTCAAATGGCTTGGGCAGGTACTCAAACGCGCCGCCCTGAAAGGCCGAAACGGCGCTGTCAAGATCGGAGAACGCCGTCATGATGATGACCGGCAGGCCGGGCAGTTTTTTCTTGACGCTTTCAAGCAGGTCCAGGCCCGAGCCGCCCGGCATACGGATGTCGCTCACCAGAATTTGCGGGCCGTCTTCGTCGGTGGCGATGGCCAGTGCGGCCAGTACTTCGCGCGGGTTGGTGAAGCTGCGGGTGGGCAGGCCTTCGCGCAGCAAAGCTTTTTCCAGAACGAACCGGATGGATTGGTCATCGTCAACGAGCCAAATCGGTTTCATACGGGGTTGTCCCTTGTGTATCGCTCAAATGGTGGGGACAGAGATCAAGGCAGAGGAATCAGGATCTTGAAATCTGTACGGCCCGGCACACTGTCGCACTCGATCAAACCGTGGTGTTGCTGCACGAAGGTTTGCGCCAACGTCAGTCCCAGCCCGGAACCGCCCTCCCGCCCTGACACCAGGGGATAGAAGATCCGGTCTTTGATGGAGTCCGGCACGCCCGGTCCATTGTCAATGACATGCAATTCCAATGCCAAGCGATAGCGCTGCTTGCCAAAAGTGACTTGCCTGGCAATCCGCGACTTGAAAGTGATCTGCGCGTCACCCGCAGACACGCGCTCGGCCAGCGCTTGCGATGCGTTGTGGGCGATGTTGAGCACCGCCTGGATGAGCTGCTCGCGGTCACCCCGGAAGTCGGGAATCGAGATGTCGTAGTCGCGCAGGACCTTGAGGCCCCTGGGGAACTCGGCCAGGATGAGCGAGCGCACACGTTCGCAGACTTCATGGATGTTGACGTCACCCACCAAGTGCGGGCGGCGATGCGGGGCCAAAAGGCGGTCTACCAGGGTTT
The DNA here is from genome assembly GCA_044362035.1 of Polaromonas sp. Classification (GTDB taxonomy): domain Bacteria; phylum Pseudomonadota; class Gammaproteobacteria; order Burkholderiales; family Burkholderiaceae_C; genus Polaromonas. The sequence goes on from JBIKHR010000192.1 coordinate 3,608, forward strand.
GCAGGCGGTCGGCCTCGTGGATGATGACTTGGGTGTATTCGGTCAGCTCTTTGGACTCGATCTCCATCTGCAGCAGTTGCGCGGCACCACGGATGCCGCCCAGCGGGTTTTTGATCTCGTGCGCCAGGTTGCGGATGAGCTCTTTGTTGGCCTGGGCCTGGTCCATCAAACGCTCTTCGCGTTCTTGCTTGGCCTGCTGCTCCAGCGGCAGCAACTCGACGATGACTTCGCCCGCCACGTCGGTCTGCGCCACCACCACGTGCACCGGAAAGGGCTCGGGGTTGGCGCGCTTGAGCCAGGCGTCGTAACGCAGGGCGGCGAACTCGTTGCTGCCGGCGCCTTCGAGCGCGTTGCGCAGAATCTGCGGCTCGGTGAAGCATTCGGGCAGTTGCGAGCCTTCGATGGTTCGGCGTGAGATGCCGAGCGCGTCTTCGAGGGCTGCGTTGGCGAAGACCACCACGCCGTCGTTGCGCACCACGGCAATCAGGGTGGCCAGCAGGTCAAAGGCATGAAAGCGGGCGGCGGCGCTGCCCGGTTTGTGAGAAAGGGAGTGAGGCTGTTTCAAGCGGTCTATTCTGACCCATGAAACCCGCGAATGAGCTTACTGCGCAGGCAGGCGGGCAATTTCCCGCTGCAGGCCGGCGATGTCGCTGGTGTAGCGGTTGATGCCTTGGCGCAGTTCATTGATGCGGTCGAGGTAGAGCTGGTAGTTGCGGGTTTCGGGGCCGAGCTTTTCGGGCTCGCCGTTGTTGTAGAGCCGCTGCTGTTCGGCCAGCCGCTCTTGGGCGGTCTTGAGCTCGTCCTGCAGGATGGCGCGGGCGTCGTTGTCGCGGCCGGACCATTGGGCTGTAGCGCCCGGGGTGGCCGCGGCGCCCTGCGCGGGCGCTGCGGACCGTGACGGTGCGCGGGCCTCCTGGCGGTGCACGCGGGTGCCCGGCACCACCGTGATGTAGCCGCCCTCGACCCGCTGGCAACCGCGCGACTGCGCCAGTGCTGCATCGTTGAGGTATTCGTTGCCGCAGCGGTAAATCTGACCGGCCGCCGGGGCCAGACCCAGCACGCCTAGCACAGCCGCTGCAGTGAGCTTGAAAAGAACAGAATGCATGCCCGAAAGTATGCGGCAAAGCACCGGGCGCGTGCCATGCCGGGACGAAAAAAAGGACGGCCTAAGCCGTCCTTTGGATGGCGGGAGGGTCTGTCGCCCTGCCTGCCGCACTGAATTACAGCGAGTAGTACATGTCGAACTCGATCGGGTGAGTTGCCTGACGCAAGCGCGTGACTTCACCCATTTTGAGTTCGATGTAAGCGTCGAGCATGCTGTCGGAGAACACACCACCCTTGGTCAGGAAGCTACGGCCCACATCGAGTGCTTCGAGCGCCTGGTCGAGGCTATGGCAAACGGTTGGCACCAATGCGTCTTCTTCGGGCGGCAGATGGTACAGATCTTTGGTGGCGGCTTCGCCCGGATGGATCTTGTTTTCCACGCCATCGAGACCGGCCATCATCAGGGCTGCGAAGCCGAGGTAAGGGTTCATCAGTGGATCGGGGAAGCGTGCCTCAATGCGGCGACCTTTGGGGTTGGCCACATAAGGAATGCGGATCGAAGCGGAACGGTTTTTGGCCGAGTAAGCCAGCTTGACCGGTGCCTCGTAGCCAGGAACCAGACGCTTGTAGCTGTTGGTGCCGGGGTTGGTGATGGCGTTCAGGGCACGTGCGTGCTTGATGATGCCGCCAACGTAGTACAGGGCGAAGTCAGACAGACCGGCGTAGCCGTCACCGGCGAACAGGTTTTTACCGTCTTTCCAGATGGACTGGTGAACGTGCATGCCGGAACCGTTGTCGCCAACGATGGGCTTGGGCATGAAGGTAGCGGTTTTGCCATAGGCGTTGGCCACGTTTTGCACCACGTACTTGAGGATCTGCGTCCAGTCAGCGCGCTGAACCAGCGTGCTGAAACGGGTGCCGATTTCGTTCTGGCCAGCGCCAGCGACTTCGTGGTGGAACACTTCAACAGGAACGCCCAGTGATTCGAGGATCAGGGACATTTCGGCGCGCATGTCTTGCGTGCTGTCAACTGGTGGCACCGGGAAGTAGCCGCCTTTGACGGTGGGACGGTGGCCGCGGTTGCCGCCTTCGAGCTTGGCGCCCGAATTCCAGGGGGCTTCGTATTCTTCGATCTTGAAGAAGGTGCCCGACATGTCGGTGTTCCAGCGCACGTCGTCGAAGATGAAGAATTCCGGCTCGGGGCCGAAGTAAGCGGTGTCGCCCAGGCCGGAGGCCTTGAGGTAAGCCTCGGCGCGCTGCGCGATGGAGCGCGGGTCGCGGTCGTAAGCCTTGCCGTCGCTGGGCTCAATCACGTTGCAG
>JBIKHR010000193.1:0-5918 GCA_044362035.1 Polaromonas sp.
GAACTGGTCGAGCCGGCGCTGCGCGCCATCGAGCAGGCCGGCTTGTCGCACCGTGCCCGGGCCTTGGTCTCGGAGCTGGCGCACGGTGAAAGGCGCCAGCTGGAAATGGCCATGGTGCTGGTGGCCGAACCCAAGCTGCTCTTGCTCGACGAGCCCATGGCCGGCATGAGCCACCAGGAGTCCGGCAATGTGGTGCGCCTGCTGCAGGGGCTCAAGGGGCGCTACACCATGCTGCTGGTAGAGCACGACATGGACGCGGTGTTTGCGCTGGCTGACCGCATCTCCGTGCTGGTCTACGGACGCATTATCGCCAGCGGCACGCCGCAGGACATCCGCAACAACGAAGAAGTGAAAATCGCTTACCTGGGCGACGAGGCCTTGCCGATATGACCGCCACGAATGATTTGCTGAGCATCTCCGGCATTGAGGTTTGCTACGGTGATGCGCAAGCCCTGTTCGGTGTCGAGCTGCGCATTGCCGAAGGTGAATTTGTCACGCTGCTGGGGCGCAACGGCATGGGTAAGACCACCACAGTGCGCACGGCCACCGGCATCATGCAGGCGCGCAGCGGCAGCGTGCAGTTCGCCGGGCAGGATGTTTCGCGCTGGCCGTCTTACAAAATCGCCCGCTTGGGGATGGGGCTGGTGCCCGAGCAGCGTCAGGTGTTTCCCAACCTCACTGTCTATGAAAACCTGGTGGCCACGGCGCACAACCGCCTGCAGCGCAGCGACCCCTGGACGATGGAGCGCGTGTACCGGTTGTTCCCGCGGCTCAAGGAGCGCGCCGGCAACCTGGGCGCCAACCTTTCGGGCGGTGAGCAGCAAATGCTGGCCATCGGGCGGGCGCTCATGACCAACCCGCGCCTGCTGGTGCTGGACGAGGCGACCGAAGGCCTGGCGCCGCTGGTGCGCAGCGAAATCTGGTCCTGTCTCGAGTCACTTAAAAACACTGGCCTGTCGGTGCTGGTCATCGACAAGAACATCGGGCCCCTGCTGCGCATTGCCGACAGCCACTTTGTGCTGGAGAAGGGGCGCACGGTCTGGAGCGGCAGCTCGCAAAGCCTGTTGGACCAAAAAGACATTCTGAAAGAAACGCTGGGTGTCTGACAGCGCTGGCCTGCCGGACTGGCGCGCTTTCAGCCCGGAAGAGCTGGCTCGCCAGTACAGCCCCCGCGGCACGGTCAACAACCTTGACGCGCTGCTGCAAGACTACCGGGTGCAGTCGCTGCCCATGTATGACTTGCCGCACCTGCGCGATTTGCGCTATGGCCCGCAGGCGGATGAACTGCTTGATCTGTTCCCGGTGCCGGGGCGCTCTGACGCCCCTCTTTTTGTGTTCATCCACGGCGGCTACTGGCGCGCCCTGGGCAAAGAAGACTCGGTCTTCATGGCCCGCAATTTCACAGAGCGCGGTATTGCGGTGGCATCCATCGGTTACCAGTTGGCACCGGCCGCCCGCCTGAGTGACATCGTGGCGCAATGCCGCCGCAGCCTGGCTTGGCTCTACACGCATGGGCGCTCCCATGGCGTGGATGTAAACCGCATCGTGGTGGCCGGCAGCTCGGCCGGCGGGCACCTTGGCGCCATGCTGCTGTCAGGCGACTGGCAGGCAGACTTTGATGTGCCGGCCGACATCGTCAAGGGCGCCATCCTGGTCAGCGGTTTGTATGACCTGGCCCCGGTGCAGCAAACGACGCCCAACGACTGGCTGTCGCTGTCTGTCGCCGAGGCCGCCGCGCTCAGCCCTCAGCACCGATTGCCCGCGGCCACCACCCGGCTGTGCGTGGCCACCGCAGAAACTGACACAGACGAATTCAAGCGCCAGTCACTTGATTACGCGGCCGCCTGCCGGCAGCAGGGCTGCGCCGTGCACTGCCTGGATGTGCCGGGGCGCAATCACTTTGACGTGATCATGGACTGGATGAACCCGCAAGCGGCGCTGACAAAGGACGCCTGGGCCTTGTTCGATCCGGCTTGACCTGCTTGAACGGCTTAACTTGTTTTGCGCGTGCGCGGCTTGGCGGGTGCGGTGTGGCCCGTCAATTCGGTCACACCGCTTTTGAAGTGCGCCAGAAATGCTTCACAAGGACCGGTCAGCTGGCGCTGGCTGTCGGTCAGTGCCACGATGTCGCGCAGCATGACGGGCGCCGTAAGTGGCACTGCCACCACGCTGGGTGAGCGCGTGCGCGACAAGGCATAAGACGGCAGGATCGCCACCGCCAGGCCGGCCTCGACCAGACCCACTGCGGTGCTGACATGCGCCACCTGAAAAGCCGGCACCAGTGGCTCGCCCGCTTCGGCAAAACCGCGCTCCACCAGTGTCCGCAGGCCGCTGCCATGACGCAGCAGCGCCAGCGGCTCGCCGGCCAATTCGTTCCAGCGCACTTCCTTGCGCCTGGCCAGCGGATGGTCAGCCAGACACGCCAGCATCAGCCGGTCCTGGTAGAGCGTGGTGGCGACCAGCCCGGCCATCTCCAGGTCGGCCGTGCACACCCCGAAATCTGCCTGGCCCTCGCGCACGGCTTTGGCGATACCGTCCACCGGCAAGTCCAACAGATCCACCTCGATGCCGGGAAAGCGGGCCCGAAAGCTGGCCAGCAAAGCAGGCAGCAAGGTGGCGGCCAGCAAGGGCGACGTTGCCACGGCAAAGCGGCCGCTGCGGCGATCCGACAACTGGCGCAAGCCGTCAAAAGCCTGGTCCAGATCTTTGAAAACCGTTTGTACCGAGGGCAGCAGCGCCTGGCCTTCTTCGGTCAGGACCACACGGCGCGTGGTTCTCTCAAACAGACGCACCGCCAGCTCGGCCTCCAGGCTGCTGACCAGCATGGACAGTGCAGACGCCGTCAGGTGCAGCCGCTGGGCCGCCCGGGTGATGCTTTGCTCTTGCGCCACTGCGACGAAGGCGCGCAGCTGACGCAGGGTCACCGACTCCGGACGGGCAGGGTTTTTGGTCTCACTCATGCGGCTATTGTGACGAGGGATGCAGCGCCTTGAGCGCATCCAGCGCCTCGTTGCCGGTCATCACATCGCCGAACTGCTGGATGAAAGTCTCCAGCGTGGCCAGATGCTCGTCGTCCGACAGCGCGGCGCAGCAGTCAGAGAGCATCACCACCTTGAAGTCCAGCATCATCGCGTCGCGGGCTGTGGACTCGCAGCAGATGTTGGTCTTGGTGCCGGCGATCAGCAAGGTGTCGATGCCGAAGTTGCGCAGCATAGGCTCAAGCGTGGACGCGCCGGCAATCAGCGCGCTGTAGCGGTTTTTAAAAACGGTGACATCTTGCGGCGTGGTCTGCAGCTCATGCCATACCGTCTGACGCCCGGGCGTCAGGCTTTGCAGCGTGCGCGCACGCACGTCATCGGCCACCACATGGTTGAAAAAAATCTCCCAGTCACTTTTGTCAGCCATTTGCGTGTTGGCATGCAGCACCCAGAACACCGGCACACCCAGGGCCCGCAAGCCTTGCGTCAACGCATTGATGGGCGCTACGATGCTGCGCGAGGCCGGCACCTCGGCGGGTGATCCCGGCTCGCAAAAGGTGCTTTGCATGTCAATCACCAGCAAAGCCGTGCGTTGGGAGTCCAGCTGGTCAAACCAGTGGAACTTGCCGCGCCGCGCGAGTACCCGCTCAACGATATGGTTGCGGATATTGACGTGGTGCATGTTGAAGAACTCCGTGCAGGGGCTCAAGCGCTTATTACAAGATGCGCGAGCGGATGACCGAGGTGAATATTTCGGTGACGATGACCACCGTGAAAATGATCGCCAGGATCAGCCCCACCTGGTCCCAGTAGAGGTTGTTCATGGCGCTGTCGAGCGCCACGCCAATGCCACCGGCACCCACCAGGCCGAGCACGGCGGACTCGCGTATGTTGATGTCCCAGCGCAGCAGGGCCACAGACCAGAAAGCCGGGCTGACCTGCGGCCAGTAGCCCTTGGCCAGCAACATGCTGGGCGGCGCACCGCAGGCCGTCAGGGCCTCTATGGGGCCGCGGTTTGCTTCTTCGATGGCCTCGCCAAAAAGCTTGCCCACAAAACCGATGGAGCGAAACGCGATGGACAGCACGCCAGCCAGCGCACCCGGGCCGAAGATGGCCACAAACAGCAAGGCCCAGATCAGCGAATTGACCGAACGCGTGGAAACAAAGATGAACTGGGCGATCCAGTTCAGCGTCTTGTTGCGGGTGAAATTGCGTGCCGACAAAAACGCCAGCGGCACCGCGATCAGAATCGAAATCAGGGTGCCCAGCGTGGCGATGTGAAAGGTTTCAATCAGGGCAGGGTGTATGTTTTTAGGGTAAAACTTCCAGTCGAACGGCCACATGCGTTTGAAGAGGTCGGCAGTTTGCTCGGGGGCGTCGTACAAAAACTCGGGAATGATTTCAATCTTTTTGATGGCCCAGAAAAACGCCACGATGGTGACGATGTAAAAGACCGATCTGCCGATGCGCTCGACCGCGTTGAAGCGCTCCCAGCTTGGGTGGTTGGCGGTATGCGCAGAAGGGTTCACCGGAAGATTTTCTTCAAGCCGTTGGCCAGCAGTTCGGCCAGCATGATCAGCGCAATGATGACGATCAGGATGGTCAGCACAACGTCATAGTCAAAGCGCTGGTAAGCCGTGAACAGCGCAGCGCCTATGCCGCCGCCGCCCACAATGCCGACCATGGTGGAGTTGCGCAGGTTCGAGTCAAACTGGTAGGCGCTCAGGCCGATGAAGCGCGCAAACACCTGTGGCATCACCGCCATGATCAGCACGCTGAAAAAACCGGCACCTGTGGAGCGCACCGCCTCGACCTGCTTTTCATTGAGCTCCTCCAGCACCTCGGCAAACAGTTTGCCAATGAAGCCCATGCTGGAAACAATCAGGGCCAGCACGCCTGCCAGTGCGCCAAAGCCCACGGCCTTGACGAACAGAATGGAAACAATCACCGGGTGAAACGAGCGGCAGACGGCAATGAAAACCCGGGCGCTGGCGGCCAGCCAGCCGGGCGACAAATTGCGCGCCGCCATGAGAGAAAGCGGCAGCGACAGCAGCACGCCGACAACCGTGGCGATGACGGCAATTTGCAAAGTCTCCAGCATGCCGGTGGTGATCAGGTCCAGCTTGTCGGGCGCCATATTGGGCGGGAACATGCGGCTGAAAAGTTTGGCCGCCTGCGGCATGCCGCTGACGATGCGCTCCCAGGACACATTGACCTGCCCGGCGGCATAAAGCACATACAGGCCCAGTCCGATCCAGGACAGGCGAGCCGGCCAATGGACGGCAAAGGCCGCAGGGCGCGGGGCGGTGCGCAGGGCTGAGTCGGTCACGCCTGCCAGTCCTCGCCGCCGTAAATCTCATTGAGGTGCCGGTCTTCCAGCGAGTCAGGCGGGCCGTCAAAAACAATGGCGCCGCGGGACATGCCGATGATGCGCGTGGCAAAGCGGCGGGCCAGGTCCACATTGTGGATGTTGACGATGACCGGCACCTTGCGCTGCTTCGAAACCTGGTCCAGCAGTTCCATGATTTCGACTGATGTTTTGGGGTCCAGCGAAGAGGTCGGCTCGTCTGCCAGGATCAGGCCGGGCTCCTGCATCAGTGCGCGCGCAATGCCGACCCGCTGGCGCTGCCCACCCGACAGCGCATCGGCGCGGCGCGAGGCGAAGTCTTGCGACAGCCCCACCGAATCGATCAGATCGAAGGCCCGCGCAATGTCTTCAGCGGGAAACTTGCGCAGCAATGGCCGCCACACCGGCAGGCTGCCAAGTTTGCCGCAGAGCACGTTTTCAATCACCGTCAGGCGTTCGACCAAGTTGTATTCTTGGAACACCATGCCGATGTGGCAACGCGCCTCGCGCAAGGCCTTGCCCTTAAGCTGAGCAAGGTTCAGACCCTTGAACATGATCTCCCCGGCGGTCGGGTCAATCAGCCGGTTGATGCA
>JBIKHR010000194.1:0-5897 GCA_044362035.1 Polaromonas sp.
CATCGTGGTGGTGCTCACCGCCGTCAACATGCTGGGCATTCATGCCTCATCGCGCATCCAGTTCTGGCTGACCTTGTTCGAGGTGCTGGGTCTCCTGGCGGTGGTGGTGGCGGGCTTCACCGTCGATGCCAGTGACAGCCCCGGCGGTCCTTTTTTTGAGAGCGCGCCGCCGCTTGCACAGCTCGGTCTGGCGTTGGTCTTTGTTCTGCTCACTTTTGGCGGGTGGAGCGAGGCGGCCTACATCTCGGCGGAAGTACGTGGCGGCCCGCGCAGCATCGTCCGCGTGATCGTGATCAGCATGGCGCTGCTGACGGCTTTGTTTTTGCTCGTCAACGCCGCTTTGTTGCACGGCCTCGGCCTGCAAGGCTTGAGCGCGAGCAAAACGGCTGCTGCCGATGTGCTGGGCCTGGCCTGGGGCCCTTGGGCGCAAAAAGCGCTGGGGCTTTTTGTTGCCGTTGCGGCGCTCACCAGCATCAACGCCACCATGGTGGTGGGCGCGCGCACCAAGTTTGCACTGGGCCGGGACTGGCTCAGCCTGGGTCAGCTCGGCACCTGGCGCGGCCGCACGGGCAGCCCGACCCGCGCCTATGCCTTGCAGGCGGCGATCAGCCTGGGCCTGATTGCGCTGGGCATGCGGGAGGCCGATGGTTTCAGCGCCATGGTGGAGTTCACCGCCCCGATGTTCTGGAGCTTTTTAATGTTGGTGGGTTTGGCGCTGATGTGGTTGCGCCGAACGGACAGCGCTGCCATCCGCCCCTTTCGTGTTCCGCTGTACCCGTTCACGCCGCTGGTCTTTTGCGCAGCGTGCGCTTTTCTGGCTTATTCGAGTGTCATGTATGCAGCCAGCCAGAACGCCCTGCACGTCTCGCTCTGGTTGTTGGCCAGCGGGGTGTTGGCACTGGGACTGCTGCGCTGGCGCGAGTCAGCTTTGCAGCTGGCGGCCACAAAAAAGCCCGCTTGATGAAGCGGGCTTTTTGTCAGGCGCACAACGCGCTTTAAAACGGAATGTCGTCGTCCATGTCGTCAAAACCGCTGGCGGCCTTGGACGGGGCTGTGGCTGCCGGGCGCTGGGCCTGGGCGGCTGCCGGCGGGCGCGAATAGCTTTGGCGCTCGCCGCCGTCTGAGCTTTCTGCGCGGCTGCCGCCCATGCCTTCACGGCTGCCCAGCATTTGCATCTGGTCCGCGCGGATCTCTGTGGTGTATTTTTCAACACCATCCTTGTCGGTCCACTTGCGGGTGCGCAAGCTGCCTTCCACATAGACCTGCGAGCCTTTGCGCAGGTACTGACCGACGATCTCGGCCAGGCGGCCGGTGAAGGCCACGCGGTGCCACTCGGTGGCTTCTTTCATTTCGCCTGTCTGTTTGTCTTTCCACTTGTCGGTGGTTGCGATGGTGACGTTGGCGATCTGGTCGCCGTTGGGGAAGGCGCGCATTTCGGGGTCACGCCCCAGATTGCCGACGATGGTGACTTTGTTGACGGATGCCATGGTTTGTTCTCCTAATCCTGATGATCTCAGTTTAACTGGCGGCGCTGGCGTCTGTCACGGCTGCCGGGGCTGCCGGCTGGTCGTAGCGGCCGGGCGCCCGCATGGGCCAGGCCAGCAGCAGCCACAGCAGCATCAGGGCGCCGCAGGCCAGAAACAGCGCTTGCGGCCCGGCGGTTTTGGCCAGCCAGCCGCCGGCCGCGCCGCCCACAAAAAAGCCCAGTGACTGCAGCGTGTTGTAAACACCCAGCGCCGCGCCGCGGGCATGTTGCGGCGCCACGCGCGAAGCCAGGCTGGGCTGGCAGGACTCCAGAATGTTGAAGCCGCAAAAAAACACAAACAGCAGCCAGGCCAGCAGGCTCAGGCTGGGGGTGCCGCCGGCCGCTTGCTGCGCCGCCCACCACAGGCCCAGCTGCACCAGCAAAATCACGCCGACCGAGGCCAGAAACACCGCCCGCAGGTAACCGCGCCGCTCCAGCGGGTACAGCGTGCCGCGCAGCACAAAAAATGACGCCAGCACGGCCGGCGTGTAGACCTGCCAGTGGGCGTCTTTGCCCAGGCCGGCCTGCACCAGCAGGGTCGGAATGACGATCCACATGGCCAGCTGCACCGCATGCAGCACAAACACGCCCAGGTCCAGCCGCAGCAGCGCCGGGTCGCGCAGCACCAGCGCCAGCGAGCCGCGTGGCCGGTGCACCGGTTGCGCCGGCTCGGGCGGCACCCACCAGACCACGACTGCGATGCCGGTCAGCGCAAACAAGCCCGTCAGGGTGAATAGCCCGGCCAGGCCGATGTGCGCGGCCAGCAGCGGCGCAATGATGAGCGACAGCGCAAACATCAGGCCGATGCTCACGCCCACCAGCGTCATGGCCTTGGTGCGCACCTCGTCGCGCGTCTGGTCGGCCAGCAAGGCCGTGACAGCCGCCGAAATGGCGCCGGCACCCTGCACCGAGCGGCCGATGATCAGCCAGGTCAGGTCACTGGCCGCCATGGCGATGAAACTGCCCAGCGCAAACACCAGCAGGCCAAAAATGATGACGCGCTTGCGGCCCAGCCAGTCCGAGGCCATGCCAAAAGGGATTTGCAGCAGCCCTTGCGTCAGGCCATAAATGCCCATGGCCAGACCCACCCGGGCCGGGTCATCACCGCCGGGGTAGCGCGAAGCCTCCAGGGCAAACACCGGTAGCACCAGAAACAAGCCCAGCATGCGCAGCGCAAAGATCGACGACAGCGAAAAGCTGGAGCGAAGCTCGCCCGCGGTCATGGGGGTGTCTGGAGGGATGGGGCGCACGTCAGCGGTGGGGCTAATAAGGGGTTGGCGTAGAAACTAAAAGGCTATTGTCAATCATCGCGCCGATGGGCCCCTTGCAAGGCCCGCAGCCCGCGCCATGGCGGTAAGTGGCCGGGCGGTCTATGATGTTCGGTTTTGCCGGCCCTCACCATTGAACTCATCGACTGACAGCCATTATTTGGGCCAGATTCTGGCGGCGCAGCGCATCAGCGTTCGCGGCGCGCGCACGCACAACCTCAAGAACATCGACCTGGACATTCCGCGCAACCAGCTGGTGGTGATTACTGGCTTGAGCGGTTCGGGTAAATCTTCGCTGGCGTTTGACACGCTGTACGCCGAAGGTCAGCGCCGTTATGTCGAGAGTTTGTCTACGTATGCGCGGCAGTTTTTGCAGCTCATGGACAAGCCCGACGTGGACATGATCGAGGGCCTGAGCCCGGCGATCTCGATTGAGCAAAAAGCCACCTCGCACAACCCGCGCTCGACCGTGGGCACTGTGACTGAGATTCACGATTACCTGCGCCTGCTATTTGCCCGCGCCGGCACGCCCTTTTGCCCCGAGCATGACCTCCCCCTGCAAGCGCAAAGCGTGGGCGAGATGGTGGACACCGTGCTGGCCCTGCCCGATGGCACGCGGCTGATGATCCTGGCGCCGGTGGCGCGCGAGCGCAAGGGCGAGTTTTTGGATGTGTTTGCCCAGATGCAGGCACAAGGCTATGTGCGTTTTCGGGTCAATGGCCAGATCTATGAATATGACGATCTGCCCAAGCTGAAAAAAGCCGAGAAGCACAACATTGACGTGGTGATCGACCGCGTCAAGGTGCGCCGGCCTACGCCGCCCGCCGCCGATTTGCCCGAAGGCGAGCTGGACGCTGGCCGGCTTGAGCAAGACAAGCTCAAGCAGCGCATTGCCGAGAGCTTTGAAGCAGCCCTGCGCCTGGCCGAAGGCAAGGCTGTGGCGCTGGAGATGGACGCAACAGCCGCACCGGCCGGTCAAGCGGGCGCGGGCGAGCATTTCTTCAGCGCCAAGTTTTCTTGCCCGGCCTGCAACTACGCGCTCAGCGAGATGGAGCCGCGGCTGTTTTCCTTCAACTCGCCCATCGGCGCCTGCCCGGGCTGCGACGGCCTGGGGCACACCGAATCGTTTGACGCATCACGCGTGGTCGCCTTCCCCTCGCTCAGCCTGGCCAGCGGCGCCGTCAAGGGCTGGGACAGGCGCAACGCCTACTATTTCGCCATGCTTGAAAGCCTGGCCAAGCATTACGGCTTTGACATCGAAGCGGCCTTCGAGACCCTGCCCGAACGCGTGCAGCAAGTGGTCTTGTACGGCTCGGGCGAAGAAGACATCAAGTTCAGCTACGTCATGGAGTCGGGCGCGTCGGCCGGCCGCAAGGTCAGCAAGAAACACCCGTTTGAAGGCGTCATCACCAACTTCGAGCGGCGCTACCGCGAGACCGATTCCAGTGCCGTGCGCGAAGAGCTTGCCCGCTACCGCAGCGTGCAGCCCTGCACGGCCTGCGGCGGCACACGGCTGCGGCCCGAGGCACGCCACGTGTACCTGGTGGGCGCCCCCGGCGCTGACGGACAGCCTGGCAGCCGCAAGGCAATTTTTGAGGTCAGCTGCGTCACCTTGCGCGAGAGCCTGGCGTATTTCACCGACCTCAAAATGCAGGGCTCTAAAGCCGAGATCGCCGACAAGGTAGTGCGCGAGATTGGCCTGCGCCTGAAGTTCCTCAACGACGTCGGCCTGAACTACCTCAGCCTGGACCGCAGCGCCGAGACGCTGTCGGGCGGCGAGTCGCAACGCATTCGCCTGGCCAGCCAGATCGGCTCGGGCCTGACCGGCGTGATGTACGTGCTTGACGAGCCCAGCATCGGCCTGCACCAGCGCGACAACGACCGCCTGATCGGCACGCTCAAACACTTGCGCAACATCGGCAACAGCGTGCTGGTGGTTGAGCATGACGAAGACATGATCCGCGCCGCTGACCACGTGATTGACATGGGCCCCGGTGCCGGCATCCATGGCGGCCGCGTGATGGCGCAAGGCACATTTGAAGAAGTGCAAGCCAACCCGAATTCATTGACCGGCCAGTACCTGGCGGGCACCCGCAAGATCGCCGTGCCCACGCGGCGCACGCCCTGGCTGCCGACGGTGGCCCGAGGCCCGCTGGTCATCAAGAACCCGCGCTTTGCGCCCAGCGAAGCCGGCGTCAAGCGCGCTGCCCGCGAAGCCGCGCACCAGCTCACGCAAGGCGACTTGCAGTGCCTCAAGGTCATCAACGCCACCGGCCACAACCTGCAAGGCGTGACGGTGGAGTTTCCGGTCGGCCTGCTGACCTGCGTGACCGGCGTCTCGGGCTCGGGCAAGTCCACCCTGGTCAACGATACGCTGTACGCCGCTGTGGCGCGCACGCTGTACCGCGCCAACGAAGAGCCGGCGCCGCATGAAGCGATGGAAGGCATCGAGCATTTCGACAAAGTCATCAACGTGGACCAGTCGCCGATTGGCCGCACGCCGCGCAGCAACCCGGCCACTTACACGGGCCTGTTCACGCCGATCCGCGAACTCATGGCCGAGATGAACAGCGCGCGCGAACGCGGCTACGGGCCGGGGCGCTTCAGCTTCAACGTGGCCGGCGGCCGCTGCGAAGCCTGCCAGGGCGACGGCATGGTGAAAGTCGAAATGCACTTTTTGCCGGACGTGTACGTGCCCTGCGACATTTGCCACGGCAAGCGCTACAACCGCGAAACACTCGAAGTGCTGTACAAAGGCAAGAACATTGCACAGATGCTCGAGCTCACAGTGGAGGCCGCTGCCGAATTCTTCAAGGCCGTGCCCACCATTGCGCGCAAGCTGCAAACCCTGCTCGACGTGGGCCTGAGCTACATCAAGCTTGGTCAGGCGGCCACCACGCTGTCAGGCGGCGAAGCGCAACGCATCAAGCTCGCGCTCGAACTCAGCAAACGCGACACCGGCCGCACGCTCTACATATTGGACGAACCCACCACCGGCCTGCACTTTGCCGACATTGACTTGCTTCTCAAAGTGCTGCACCAGCTGCGCGACGCCGGTAACACCATCGTCATCATCGAGCACAACCTGGACGTCATCAAAACCG
>JBIKHR010000195.1:0-5893 GCA_044362035.1 Polaromonas sp.
GCATCATGTTGACCAAAAAAGAGCAGCGCCTTCGTCGTTCACGCCAGACCCGCATCCGCATTGCGACGCAAGGCGTGGCGCGTCTGACGGTGAACCGCACCAATTTGCATATTTACGCCAGCGTCATATCCGGCGATGGCTCCAAGATCCTGGCCGCTGCCTCCACGGCAGAAGTCGAAGTCCGCAAGGAAATCGGCGCGTCGGGCAAGGGCGGAAACGTTGCTGCTGCGCAAGCCATTGGCAAGCGCATTGCTGAAAAAGCAAAAGCAGCTGGTGTGGAAAAAGTAGCGTTTGACCGCGCTGGCTTCGCTTACCACGGCCGCGTCAAAGCGCTGGCCGAGGCTGCGCGTGAAGCCGGCCTGCAGTTCTAAGACTGGATTTAAGTATGGCTAAGTTTCAAGCTAAATCAAATAACGACGCTCCGGACGATGGTCTGAAGGAAAAGATGATTGCGGTCAACCGCGTCACCAAAGTCGTTAAGGGTGGTCGTATTCTGGGTTTCGCAGCACTGACCGTGGTCGGTGACGGCGAAGGCCGCGTCGGCATGGGCAAGGGCAAGTCGAAAGAAGTGCCCGCTGCGGTGCAAAAGGCCATGGAAGAGGCTCGCCGCAACATGACCAAGGTGTCGCTCAAGAATGGCACCATCCATCACAACGTGTTCGGCCACCACGGTGCTGCCAACGTCATGATGGCACCGGCTCCTAAAGGTACCGGCATCATCGCCGGCGGCCCGATGCGCGCCGTCTTCGAAGTCATGGGCATCACCGACATCGTGGCCAAGAGCCATGGTTCGAGCAACCCTTACAACATGGTGCGCGCCACGATGGACGCCCTGAACAAATCGACCACGGCTGGCGACATCGCTGCCAAGCGTGGCAAAACAGTTGAAGACATCTTCGGCTAAGGCGGAATGGTTATGACGACAGAAAACAAAATCAAGGTTCAGCTGGTTAAAAGCCCGATTGGCACCAAAGAGTCACACCGTGCCACTGTTCGTGGTTTGGGTTTGCGCGGCGTTAACAGCACCAGCGAACTCGAAGACACGCCCGCAGTGCGCGGCATGATCAACAAGATCAGTTATCTGGTCAAGATTCTGTAAGGACAGGTTCATCATGGAACTCAACGCAATCAAGCCCGCCGATGGTGCCAAGCATGCCAAGCGCCGTGTCGGTCGCGGCATCGGCTCCGGCCTCGGCAAAACTGCCGGCCGTGGTCACAAAGGTCAAAAGTCCCGTTCGGGCGGTTATCACAAAGTCGGTTTCGAGGGCGGTCAGATGCCTTTGCAGCGCCGCTTGCCCAAGCGCGGTTTCAAGTCGCACCAGCTGCAGTTCAATGCAGAAGTGACCTTGACTTCGCTCGAAGTGCTCGGTTTGGCCGAAGTCGATGTGTTGGCGCTCAAAACAGCTGGTCTGGTTGGCCAGATGGCCAAGACCATTAAGGTTGTCAAGACCGGCGTGTTGACCAAAGCGGTCAAGCTCAACGGCATTGGCGCTACCGCCGGTGCCAAAGCAGCGATTGAAGCGGCTGGCGGTTCCGTCGCTTAATTGCGCGAACATTCCAACTCAGCAACACCCTCACGGATAACGATCAGTGGCCACCAGCTCAGCTCAAATTGCAAAGACCGGCAAGTTCGGTGACCTGCGCAGTCGGCTTGTGTTCTTGCTCCTTGCGCTGGTCGTTTACCGCGTGGGCGCGCATATCCCTGTGCCGGGCATTGACCCGACGCAGCTGAAAGCCCTGTTCAGCGGTCAGCAGGGCGGCATCCTGAACCTGTTCAACATGTTCTCGGGTGGAGCGCTCTCACGATTCACGGTGTTTGCGCTGGGCATCATGCCCTACATATCTGCCTCCATCATCATGCAGTTGCTCACCTATGTGGTTCCCACATTCGAGCAACTCAAGAAAGAAGGCGAAACCGGCCGCCGCAAGATCACCCAGTTCACGCGCTACGGCACGCTGGGTCTGGCGCTGTTCCAGTCGATGGGCATTGCCGTCGCACTGGAAAGTTCCCCCGGTCTGGTGCTGGCACCCGGCTTTGGTTTTCGCATGACGGCCGTTGTCAGCCTGACAGCCGGCACCATGTTCCTGATGTGGCTCGGCGAGCAGATCACCGAGCGTGGTTTGGGCAACGGTATTTCCATCCTGATCTTTGCCGGTATCGCTGCGGGTCTGCCCAGCGCACTCGGTGGCTTGATGGAGCTGGTACGTACCGGCGCCATGAGCATTCTGGTGGCCCTGGTCATTGTCATTGTGGTGGCTTTGGTCACTTACTTTGTGGTGTTTGTCGAGCGCGGGCAACGTAAGATTCTGGTTAATTACGCACGGCGCCAGGTGGGTAACAAGGTTTACGGTGGCCAGTCTTCGCACTTGCCTTTGAAACTCAACATGGCTGGTGTGATTCCGCCCATTTTTGCTTCGTCCATCATTTTGCTGCCGGCCACTGTGGTGGGCTGGTTCACCACCGGTGACAGCATGCGCTGGCTCAAGGATGTGGCTGCCACGCTGACTCCCGGCCAGCCCATCTACGTCATGCTCTACGCCGGTGCGATTGTGTTTTTCTGCTTCTTCTACACAGCGTTGGTGTTCAACAGCCGTGAGACCGCAGACAACCTGAAAAAGAGCGGCGCGTTTGTGCCTGGCATTCGCCCTGGCGACCAGACTGCCCGTTATATCGACAAGATTCTGGTCCGACTGACGCTGGCCGGCGCGGCTTACATCACCTTTGTGTGCTTATTGCCCGAGTTTTTGATTTTGAAATACAACGTGCCGTTTTACTTCGGTGGAACGTCATTGCTGATCATTGTGGTGGTGACCATGGACTTCATGGCCCAGGTGCAAAACTACATGATGTCTCAGCAGTACGAGTCCTTGCTGAAAAAAGCGAATTTCAAGCCCGGTAATTGATTCGGGGCAGTGGTGCCCAACGTGTTTCATGCGAGTCGCATAGAGAAAGTTTAGGAGAAGAAAATGAGAGTTTCAGCTTCTGTCAAGAAGATCTGCCGCAACTGTAAAATCATCCGTCGCAAAGGCGTTGTGCGGGTTATCTGCACAGACCCACGCCATAAACAGCGTCAAGGCTGATTTCAAAGAGTATTAGAGGACGCATATGGCTCGTATCGCAGGTATCAACATTCCGCCGCAACAGCACGCCGAAATCGGTCTGACTGCAATTTTTGGCATCGGTCGCACCCGTGCACGCAAGATCTGCGAGGCATGCGACATCGCTTATGCCAAGAAGATCAAAGATCTGACCGACGGGGATCTCGAAAAGATTCGCGACCAGATCGCTCTGTTCACCATTGAAGGTGACTTGCGTCGCGAGACAACCATGAACATCAAGCGTTTGATGGACATCGGTTGCTACCGTGGCTTTCGCCATCGTCGTGGCCTGCCTATGCGCGGTCAGCGCACGCGCACGAATGCCCGCACCCGCAAGGGTCCGCGCAAAGCAGCGCAGTCCCTGAAGAAATAATCGAAGGTAATTCATGGCAAAAGCACCCAGCAATAGCGCATCTCAACGCGTTCGCAAGAAAGTCCGTAAAAATGTGGCTGATGGCATCGCCCACATCCACGCGTCTTTCAACAACACCATCATCACGATCACCGATCGCCAGGGCAATGCCTTGTCATGGGCCTCGTCGGGTGGTCAGGGCTTCAAGGGCTCACGTAAATCGACTCCTTTTGCCGCGCAGGTCGCGTCTGAAGTGGCCGGCCGTGCCGCCATTGAACAAGGCATCAAGAACGTAGACGTCGAAATCAAGGGCCCGGGTCCTGGTCGCGAATCGTCTGTGCGTGCCTTGGGCGCTCTCGGTATCCGCATCAACTCCATTGCTGATGTGACACCGGTTCCGCACAATGGTTGCCGCCCGCAAAAGCGCCGCCGCATCTAATTCCCCTTGCCACGGGCCTGGTTGGCTGCTTCGGCGGCCCTCCAGGCTTTAGGCATTTTTACCCAAGCCCACCGCCGACAGGTTTCGTACCGAGGGCTCCTGCACTGTGTGCAGCAGATGACAAAAGGACAATCAAGTGGCACGTTACCTAGGCCCCAAGGCCAAACTTTCCCGCCGTGAAGGCACTGACCTGTTTCTCAAAAGCGCACGACGCGCGATTGGTGACAAGGCCAAGTTCGACTCCAAGCCAGGCCAGCATGGCCGAACCTCGGGCATGCGCACTTCAGACTATGGTCTGCAATTGCGTGAAAAGCAGAAGGTCAAGCGCATGTACGGCGTGCTCGAAAAGCAATTCCGCCGCTACTTCGAAGAAGCCGACCGCCGCAAAGGCAACACCGGCGCCAACTTGCTGTTCCTGCTGGAATGCCGCCTGGACAATGTCGTGTACCGCATGGGCTTTGGCTCGACACGCGCTGAAGCACGCCAGCTGGTGTCGCACAAGGCGATCACTGTCAACGGCCACTCAGTCAACATTCCTTCGTACCTCGTGAAGACCGGCGATGTCGTCGGCGTGCGCGAAAAGTCGAAGAAACAAAACCGCGTGCTCGAAGCGCTGCAACTGGCTCAGCAAGTGGGCATGCCTGCTTGGGTCGATGTCAGCATCGACAAGGGCGAAGGCGTCTTCAAGAAGGTGCCTGACCGTGATGAATTTGCCGCTGACGTCAACGAATCGTTGATCGTCGAGCTGTACTCGCGCTAATTTTTTCCGTTCCTGGGCCGGCACCGCTGGCTCAGGTTGCTTCACCCGGCCTTATCGGTGTAATGAGCCGAGGGTATTGAGAGGAAGACTGCATGCAAACCAACCTACTGAAACCAAAAACCATCAACGTTGAGCAGTTGGCTGCCAACCGTGCCAAAGTGACCCTCGAGCCATTCGAGCGTGGCTACGGTCACACTCTGGGCAATGCGCTGCGCCGCGTTTTGTTGTCTTCGATGGTCGGCCATGCCGCCACCGAAGTGACCATCGCCGGTGTCTTGCATGAGTACTCGTCCATTGACGGCGTGCAAGAAGACGTCGTTAACATCCTGCTCAATCTCAAGGGCGTGGTTTTCAAGTTGCACAACCGCGACGAAGTCACCCTAAGCTTGCGTAAAGATGGCGAAGGTCCTGTGACCGCAGCTGACATCCAGACGCCGCACGATGTTGAAATCATCAACCCCGAGCACGTCATCGTCAACTTGTCGCACGGCGGCAAGATCGACATGCAGATCAAGGTTGAAAACGGCCGTGGCTATGTGCCCGGTACCGTGCGCCGCTATGGCGACGACTCGACCAAATCGATCGGTCGCATTGTCTTGGACGCCTCGTTCTCGCCCGTCAAGCGAGTGAGCTATACCGTCGAAAGCGCCCGCGTCGAGCAGCGTACCGACTTGGACAAGCTGGTCCTGGAAATCGAAACCAACGGTGCGGTGTCCGCTGAAGACGCCGTGCGCGCATCGGCCAAGATTCTGGTCGAGCAACTCGCTGTGTTCGCGCAACTCGAGGGCAATGAACTGGCCGCGTTTGACGCACCAGTTCAGCGTAGCTCGCAGCAGTTCGACCCGATCCTGTTGCGTCCCGTCGATGAGCTTGAGCTTACCGTGCGTTCGGCCAACTGTCTGAAGGCCGAAAACATTTACTACATTGGCGATCTAATTCAGCGCACAGAGAACGAACTTCTCAAGACGCCGAATCTGGGCCGCAAATCGCTCAACGAGATCAAGGAAGTTTTGGCTTCCCGTGGTCTGACACTGGGCATGCGCCTCGAAAGCTGGCCACCCGCCGGCCTCGACAAGCGTTAATTGAAATATGCCCTGGTAACGGGGCAGTGCACGGGCAGTACCTGACACGGCTGCCTGAATTAAAAAACTGGAAGGAAACAAGCACATGCGACACGGACACGGACTACGTAAACTCAACCGCACCAGCTCACACCGCCTGGCGATGCTGCGCAACATGATGA
>JBIKHR010000196.1:0-5891 GCA_044362035.1 Polaromonas sp.
GTGATCTCGCCTTCGGCCGTCTTTTGACTGTCGGCCAGCACAAGGCCCGGCGTGGGCACCGTCAGCGCCACGCCTTTTTGCGTGCTCAGGCTAAAGCCCAGCGTCGCCAGCAAGCGGGTGCCCTCATTGACAGCGCAGATCGGCTTGCAATGCTTGTAGGCCTCCAGCACAAAGTGAACCGCCACGCCCATCTGGCTCAGTGCGCTTGCACTGCCTGCACCCCCCGGAATCAGCACCGCGTCAAACATCACCGACGCAGTGTTGTAGAAGGTTTTTTTCACCGCCAGGCTTTTACCGGTGGCTGTGGCGACATGCCCCAGGTGCGGGCCGATCATCAGGCATTGCAAGCCCGCTTCTGTGAGTTCCTGCAAGACAAGCCGCACTGACAACATGTCTGTGCCATCGGCCACCAGAACAGCCACCCTGCGGGTACGCAGGTCGGGCTTGTAACGCCCCAACATGCTCAGCGAGGGTGCTTCGCGCAAACCGTTTGCTGGATTGGCATTGCGAAAGCCAAGCCGCCCGGCTGCGGCAACGGCATCCGGAACACCGATGCCCAGCGGGGCCGCCACCCGCGTCGCCAGTTTCATGTCGATGTGTGCCAGGTTGTCCACCATGCGCTGGCGAATCGCCGCAGTCTCGACCTTGGAGAGTTCCAGCCGAAAGGCCGCAACGATGTGGTCTTTTTCGGCCTGCGCCTGGCTGTTCCAGAATAAGGTGGCTTGACTGAAATGGTCGTCAAAGTCAGGGTTTCGGTGGCGCTGCTTCGGCGAATCCACGGCCTGGGCAAAAGACTGAAAGCCCTTGGCACCGCCATCGACGCGAAACTCCGCTCCCGTGGCCAGCGTGTTCGGCTCATAGGCCACGCGCCCCTTGAAAATCATTTGCTGGTGCACGCCGTCGCGTTGAAAGTTATGCACAGGGTATAACGGGCGATTGATGGGCAGCGCGTGAGCGTTCGACCCGCCCAGGCGATTCAGCTGTGTGTCGCTGTACGAAAACAGACGCCCTTGCAGCAAGGGGTCATCTGAAAAATCAATGCCGGGCACCAGGTGCCCGGGGTGAAATGCCACCTGCTCGGTTTCAGCAAACACGTTGTCCGGATTGCGGTTGAGCACCATGCGGCCAATGGGCACCACAGGCACCAGCTCCTCGGGTATCAGCTTGGTGGCGTCCAGCCAGTTGGTACCTGTTTCGCTCTCTTTGCCGGATTCAACCAACTGCACACCCAGCTCCCACTCCGGAAAATGCCCCGCCTCAATGGCTTCCCACAAGTCACGGCGGTGAAAATCCGGGTCTATGCCAGCGAGTTTTTGAGCCTCATCCCAGGCCAGGCTGTGCAGGCCGAGCTTGGGTTTCCAGTGAAATTTCACCAAAAAAGATTGACCGTGCGGATTGACCAACCTGAAAGCATGGACCCCGAAACCTTCCATCATTCGGTAGCTGCGCGGTAACGCGCGGTCAGACATCAGCCACATCAGCATGTGACTGCATTCCGGGATAAGGGACGCGAAATCCCAGAAATTGTCATGCGCCGAGGAGGCCTGCGGCATGTCGGTGTGCGGCTCGGGCTTGAGAGCGTGAACCAGGTCCGGAAACTTGATCGCGTCCTGTATGAAAAACACCGGCATGTTGTTGCCGACCAGGTCGTAGTTCCCTTCGGTGGTGTAAAACTTGACAGCAAAGCCACGCACGTCTCGCACAGTGTCAGCCGAGCCACGTGAACCCACCACCGATGAAAAACGCACAAACACCGGCGTCTCAACTTCGGGGTCTTGCAAAAATGCAGCACTGCTGTACTGCGACATGGGCTTGTAAACCTTGAAGCTGCCATGCGCGGCCGCGCCTCTGGCATGCACCACCCGCTCCGGAATCCGCTCATGGTCAAAGTGCATGAGCTTTTCACGCAAGATGAAGTCTTCGAGCAGGGTAGGGCCGTTCAGGCCGGCTTTCAGTGAGTTGTGGTTGTCTGCAATCTGCACGCCCTGGTTGCTGGTAAGGGTGCCTGTGCTGTGAGCGCTGAAGCCTTCAAGCTGGCTCAGTTTGTCGCGGACCCCTGAAACGTTTTTCGCGCTGGCGCCGGTTTTTCGCCTTAAAAGAGACATCTGGTTTCCTGTTGGGAGAGCTAAGGCGCGGACGCTGAAAACCGCCTGCAAGAGAGCTGCACCTGACATCAAAGTGCGCAAGTGCAACAGTAGCTCTGACTGTCCGCTAAGGGCGTGGCCCGGTGACTTCAGGCCGTGTCAGCCTTGTCCCCTTTGCGCGTGGGAATGCGCTGACCTGCAGATTTCATGCAGTCAGACGGGTCTGACCTGCGTTGGCAAACCAAGCCGACACGGCGCACCTGGTGCGCCGACTATGGTCAAACACATTGCTTGCGAGAGAAACCCAAACCTTGGAGAAGTTCATGAACCCCGGCAACACCCACGACTCAGCATTGAGCGAAAAGCCCAAACATTTCGCGCACAGGCCTCTGGCCGAAGATGTGTTGCACTCAGCGCAGGAGGATGTGTTGGGCGAGGTTATTCGGCAAAACCGTGACAACACGCACGCATGGCCAGGGTTGCTCAGAAAGCGGGTGTCGAACTTCGCCGCCAGACAACCCCTGAAAGCATCCTTGCTGGCCATGGCGGTAGGCGCAATGCTGACGTTGGCATTGCAACGCGGCCTTGCACGAGGCAAGGCACGCATCTGAACAAGTGCTGGCCTTACTTGACCAGCAGGACGGGTGCGTCGGACTCGGTCAGCACGCGCTGAGCCACGCTGCCCATGACGGCGCGCCCCAGCAAGCCATGACCGTGCGTGCCCATCACGATCAAGTGGGCTTTTTCGCGGTGCGCTGCACTCAAAACTTCAGCTGCAGCAGAGCCAACAGACCAGACTGTCTTGAATTTGAGTTTGTGCTTTTCGAGAAAACGCTCGATGGGCTTGAGTACCTTGGTAGCTTCTTCAGCGTGGTAGTCGTTGACAGTGGTCGCCCCAACCATGCGTTTGACGCGTGGTGGGATAGGCGGCTGCACATTGAGCACCACCAGTTCGTCTTCAGGACCGCACAGGCCCTCATGCGTCACGAGGAAGGCCAGTGCCTTTTTGGTGTAAGAGCTACCGTCGGCAGCGAACAATATTTTCATTTTTTTCCTTCAAGTTAAAAAGCGCTTTGCCCAAGCTTTTACCCAAGCCTTTACCGGCCCACTACTTCTTTGGATTCGCTGGCGCGGATCACCAGCACCGGGACAGGTGACAAACGGATGATCTGTTCAGCACCGCTGCCCATCAACACCCGTCCGATGCCGCGCCGTCCGTGTGTACCGACCACCAGCAGATCAGCTTTGAAGCGCAGGGCGGCATCGGCCACGACTTCGGCCAGACGGTCACCGAAGTTGTCAAACAATTCTGTGTCGGCAGGAACACCTGCGGCCTGAGCGAGCTCCAGTGCATCCTCGAGAATCTTGCGGCCGCTTTGACGCATGATCTCGATGACCTCGCCGGAATAAGCGCCGTAAGGATCAGCTGCCATGGGTGAAAGCCCTTCCACCACATGCACCAGGCGCACGCAGCCGCCTGCATCGCGGGCCATTTGCAAAGCGGCAGTCAGTGCTTTGCCGGCTGTCTCACTACCATCCACAGGAACCACAATCCTCTGGTACATGCTTGTCTCCTTTTGTTAGCCCAAAGTTTCAGCCCCAGCCCGCTCGTCTGATTTGATATGAATCAACAATTGGTGACAAAGCGGGCTGAACGGCAAGGCGAGCGGACCTATTGAATGGCTATCTTCTTGGCGGCGGCGCTGGCTTTTTTGGGCAGCTCAAGCGTCAGCACGCCATCGGCATAGTGCGCCTTGACCTTGGACTCATCCACGTCCTGAGCCAGGCTGAAACTGCGCGAGACACTGCCGCGATAGCGCTCACTGCGCAGCACCCGGTTGTCGGCACCACGTGTTTCTTTCTCGCGTTTCATCTCGGCATCAATCTGCACCACATTGCCGTCAATGCGGATGTTGATGTCTTCTTTTTTCACGCCGGGCAGGTCGGCCTTGATTTCGTAGTTATTGTCTTTTTCGAAGACATCCATGCGCATCTGAAGCTCAGGTGCGTCCATGTCAAGGCTGACTGGCGAAAGAAAGCGGCGGAAAGCTGATTCAATGGTATCCCCGAAGGTGGGGTCAATGAGGCGAAGGTTGCTCATGCTGATACTCCTGTTGAGTTGGTTGATGGTTCAGTGCGGCAAAAAATCACCGCCTGAGCCCTCGAGCATCAACCCACTGCAGACCATTGCGTGTCAGAGAGAAGGCCGAAATTGCCGTCGCTGTTGATCTGGCGCAAATTCTGGTTTTGTCCTGCCGCTACGCTCTGTTATCACCAGTCATCTCATTCGTGAATTCGCCCGGGGCAAGCCAGATCCATGACCATTCGCCATCTTGACTCTCTTTTTCTACCAGCCTCCGTGGCGGTCATTGGTGCGTCGGACCGTGAAGGCAGTTTGGGCGCGGTGGTATTGCGCAACATCAAGCTCGGCGGCTTCAAAGGGCCGGTCTGGCCAGTCAATGCCAAGCATTTGCTGGTGGATGGTGGCCAGGCCTGGCCGGATGTTGATTCTCTGCCCGCAGCGCCTGCGCTGGCCGTCATCTGCACGCCGGCAGAAACCATTCCGGAGCTCATCTCGGCGCTGGGCCGCAAGGGCACACGGGCTGCGATCGTTTTGAGCGCGGGCCTGAAGGCTTTGACGCCGCAAGGCATCAGCATCGAGCAAGCCATGCTCAACGCGGCCAGGCCGCACTTGCTGCGCATCCTGGGGCCCAACTGCATTGGCGCCCTGGTACCTGGTGCCGGGCTCAATGCCAGCTTTGCGCCTGGCCATGCTTTGCCGGGGCAACTGGCCTTCATCACTCAGTCAGGCGCTTTGGCCACGGCCATGCTGGACTGGGCCAACAGCCGCG
The DNA here is from genome assembly GCA_044362035.1 of Polaromonas sp. Lineage (GTDB taxonomy): Bacteria > Pseudomonadota > Gammaproteobacteria > Burkholderiales > Burkholderiaceae_C > Polaromonas. Next base: position 4,937 of record JBIKHR010000196.1, read on the forward strand.
GCATCGGGTTTTCACACTTCGTCTCGCTGGGCGACAGCGCCGATGTGGACTTTGGTGACATGCTCGACTACCTGGGCAGTGACCCCGGCACGCGGGCCATCCTGATGTACGTCGAGTCTGTCAAAACTGCGCGCAAGTTCATGTCAGCCGCCCGCGCAGCAGCCCGCAACAAGCCGGTGATTCTGGTCAAGGCCGGCCGCGCGCCCGCCGGTGCCAAGGCCGCGGCCTCGCACACGGGCGCACTGGCCGGCTCGGACGTGGTGTTTGACGCAGCCGTGCAGCGCGCCGGCATGCTGCGCGTGGACACACTCGAAGCCTTGTTTGACGCCGCCGAAACCCTGGCGCACACACGCGGGCTGCGCGGTGATCGGCTGGCGCTGGTGACCAACGGCGGGGGGGCCGGCGTGCTGGCGGCCGACTCTCTGTCCTTGGGCGGAGGCACGCTGGCCGAGCTCAGCCCGGCCACGCTGGCGGCACTGAACGACTGTCTGCCGCCCACCTGGTCCAAAGGCAATCCCATCGACATCGTTGGCGATGCGCCCGTGGCCCGCTACCAGGCGGCTTTGCGGGTGCTGCTGGCAGCACCCGAGGTGGATGGCGTGCTCTTCATGCATGCGCCCACCGCCATTGTTCCGGCCATCCAGATCGCCTCTGCCTGCCTGCCTTTGATGCAAGCCGCACACAAGCCGGTGCTGGCATGCTGGCTGGGCGGCGCGGTGGTGGCCGCCGCACGGCAAGCCACCAAGGCTGCCGGTATTGCCAGTTACAGCACCCCGGAACGCGCCACCGCCGCCTGGATGCAGATGGTCCACTACGCACGCAATCAGCAAGCCTTGCAGCAACTGGTGATCGCCGAAGCGCCGGACCTGCAACCCGACCGCGCACTGGCCATGGCGCTGGTAGAGCGGGCCTTGCAAGATGGCCGCGAGTGGTTGGGCGATGCCGATTCACAGGC
>JBIKHR010000197.1:0-5855 GCA_044362035.1 Polaromonas sp.
GGCGCTGCTGGCCAGCAAAGGCTTCACGGCCAGCCCCAAGGCGCTGGAAGCACCACGCGGCATGATGCAGACCGTGTCAACCAAGAACGACTGGAATGAGATCACCGACGAACTCGGCCAGCGCTTCGAGATCTCCTTCAACACCTTCAAGCCCTTTGCCTGCGGCATCGTGATTCACCCCAGCATCGATGCCTGCGCGCAGCTGCGCGCTAAGGGCGTCACGCCGGACCAGGTGCAAAGCATTGAGCTGAAAGTCCACTCACTGGTGCTTGAACTCACCGGCAAAAAAGAGCCCGCAGACGGCCTGCAAGCCAAGTTCAGCGTCTACCACGGCTGCGCTGCCGGCCTGACTTTTGGCTACGCTGCAGAGGACGAGTTCTCGGACGAGATCGTCAACCGCGCCGACATGGTGGCGCTGCGCCGCAAGGTGATTGCCACGGTCGATAACGCCATCGACGAGGCCAGCGTTGACGTGACCGCCGTGCTCAAGGACGGTCGCCGCGTGCATGTGTTTGTCGAACACGCGATCGGCTCGCTGCAAAACCCCATGACCGATGCGCTGCTGGAAGCCAAGTTCCATGGCCTGTCAGACCCGGTGCTGGGTGCCGACACAAGCAAGGCCCTGCTCAAAGCCTGCTGGTCTGTCGGCCAGGCGGCCAGCCTGGCCCCGGTGATTGAACTGGCGACCACCCGCGCATGACCCTGTCTGCGTTCTCGCAGCTGTCGGCGGTAGCGGCCTTCTTGGTGGCATCTGGCCCCACCCGGGCTCAGCTACCGCCGGGCCAGCTGCAGCCTGACAGTGCGTGGGCGCAGTGCGCAACCACCGCGGCCCCCGCTGCACGGCTGGCCTGCTATGACCAATGGGCAGCCGGCCTGCGCGCAGTCCGGCCCCCCACGCCGGTCGCAGCGCCAGCCGCTTCGCCGGTAACACCCGCCGTTGAAGCGACCGTAGGCAGCATGGGGTGCCAGGATCCACGCCACAGCGAGTTGTCGCGCTTCTGGGAACTGGAAGACGGCAGCAGTTGCGGCACTTTCGGCTTGCGCAGCTACCGCCCGCTGTCGTATGCCCTGGTGGGCTCCAACACAGTCAACCGGCAACCTGCCTCAGCCTCAGACGGTCGCAGCGCCACTGCAAGCGTCAACTACAAACAAACTGAAACCCGGCTGCAACTGTCGATGCGGACCAAGCTGGCGCAAGGCCTGCTGACGCCGTCCGAAGGAACACCCAAGGATTCCTTGTGGTTTGCCTACTCGCAACAGTCTTACTGGCAGCTGTTCAGCGGCGATATTTCGCGCCCCTTTCGCACAACCGACCACGAACCCGAGCTGATCTACGTGTACCCGCTGAATGTCCCGCTGCCCGGACAAGGGCGCCTGCGCTACGGCGGTCTGGGTCTGGTTCACCAATCCAACGGCCAGAGCCTGCCGCTGTCGCGCAGCTGGAACCGGGTCTTCCTGATGGCCGGCGCGCATTGGGACGACCGGTGGCTTGTGCAGGGGCGGGTGTGGCGGCGTGCTTCGGAAAGCGCAGCCAACGACGACAACCCCGGCATTGAAAACACCATCGGGCGGGCTGAAGTCAAGCTCAGCTGGAACCCCAACCCGCAGCACACTTTTGGCGTGACCTGGCGGCACTCGCTGCGCACAGAGGGAAATGGCTCTGCGCGCCTGGAGTGGTTGCGCACCCTGAACCCACCGAACGATGGCGGCCAGCGCAACCTGCGTCTTCAAATGCAAATTTTCAGCGGCTATGGCGACAGCCTGCTGGACTACAACCGCCAACGCACCACCTACAGCCTCGGGCTGAGCTTGCTGGACTTTTGAGCCACGCCATCAATGTGACCGTCTATTGACATAGGTCTAATCGGCCCGCATCCATCGGCCTAGGATTGAACTTCATTAGCGAAGGAATCAATCCCATGGCCCAACCGGACACGACCCACTACCGCCACAAACTGTTGGCCGTGCGCACAGCGCTGCTGGAGCAGATCGCCGGGCAGCGCGGCGGCCGCCGCAGCCGCGCCGATGTGGCCGCAGAACACTTCCAGCACACAGAAGACTCGACAGCCCAGGTGGCCAGCGAGCGCGATCTGGAGTTTGCCATTGGCGAACATGAAACCGCCGAGCTCCAAGCGCTGGACGCGGCCTTGGCACGGCTGGACGCCGGTCGTTACGGCTTGTGCACAGACTGCGGCGTGGCCATTCCCAAGGCCAGGCTGGACGCCGCCCCCGAGGCGCCACGTTGCCTGTCTTGCCAGACCCAAGCCGAACGCTCCCCTACTTAAGAAAGACTACCTCATGACTACTTTTCACGCCGTTGTCTGGCTCGACCACCAGGCGGCCCATGTCCTGATGTTTGACCGTGAGCACGTTCAAGCCCAACGCATCAAGTCACGCAGCCACCACAAGCATCAGGGCAAATCGACTGACGCAGGCGAGATGTTTGCGGCTGTGGCTGCCGCCCTGCAGGGCGTCCACGAGGTCTTGCTGACCGGCCCCGGGCTGGCGCGGGATGAATTTCGCGCCTGGTGCCGGCAGCACCAGCCTGCGGTCGGCCAGACCATCATCGCCAGCGTGGTCAGCGACCACCCCAGCGACCCCCAGCTGGTGGCCTTGGCGCGCCAGTATTTCAAAAAGTTTGACAACATGGTGACCATGCCGACAGCGCTTTAGGCTGGTGGCTGAGCCCAGGGTTTGCACGGGTAGCCCCGGGCCGGGTCCGGCCAATACAAGCTCATCTTGGCACTCTCAGGCAGGGAGTGCTAATATTTAGGTATTGACGAAAGGAGTCTCGGATGACACTCACCCACGGTCAAATTGAACCCACTGCGGGCGCTGTGGCGCTGACCACGCCTTGGGCCAGTGCCTCGACACTGCTGCCCCCGCTCGGCAACCTGGATGCCTATATTTCGGCGGTTAACCGCCTGCCCATGCTCACATTGGCTGAAGAGCAGGAATTCGCCCGCAAGCTCAGGGACGAGAATGACTTGGAGTCCGCCAGTAAGTTAGTGCTCTCTCACTTGCGTCTCGTGGTGTCGGTCTCGCGCAAATACCTGGGTTACGGCCTGCCCCACGGCGACCTGATTCAGGAAGGCAACATCGGCCTGATGAAAGCCGTCAAACGCTTTGACCCGGACCAGAACGTGCGGCTCGTGAGCTACGCCCTGCACTGGATCAAGGCAGAGATTCACGAATACATTCTGAAAAACTGGCGCATGGTCAAGATGGCCACGACCAAGGCGCAGCGCAAGCTGTTCTTCAACCTGCGTTCCATGAAACAGGGTTTCAAGGACGATGCCAACGTGGCAACGCACCGCGACACGCTGACCGCAGACCAGATCGATTCGATGGCCAAAACGCTGAACGTCAAGCGCGAAGAAGTCATCGAGATGGAGCAGCGCATGTCGGGCGGCGACGTGCTGCTGGACCCCAGCCCGGGTGATGACGGCGACGACGCTTTCGGCCCGATCGCTTACCTGTCAGATGCCAGCCACGAACCCACCGCGCTGATCGAGTCGCACCAGCGCGACATGCTGGCCACCGACGGCATTTCGGCAGCGCTCGAAGAGCTGGACCCGCGTTCGCGCCGCATCGTTGAAGAGCGTTGGCTCAAGGTGAACGATGACGGCTCAGGCGGCATGACGCTGCACGACCTGGCGGCCGAATACTCGGTCAGCGCCGAGCGGATTCGCCAGATCGAAGTGGCGGCGATGAAGAAGATGAAAAAGGTGCTGGCGGTCTACGCTTGAGACGGCTTTGACGCCGAGTGCGTTAAAGGCAAAAAAGACCGGGCATGACCCGGTCTTTTTGTTGGCCGTCGCGCAACCGGCTTACTTCAGCAACAAGGCAATGTCGTCAGCCAATCCTTGCGCGCCGATGGCGGGGCGTGTGTACAAGCGCACCCGGCCTTGCGTGTCAAACACATAGCTGCCGGCCGAGTGTTCCATCGTGTAGCTGGTCGGCGTCTGGCCTTCAACTTTTTTATAAAAAATCTTGAAGGCCTTGGCCACCTCGGGCAACTGTGCCGGCGTGGGCCGCATGGCCAGAAAGCCGGGGTCGAAATTGGCCATGTAGGCCTTGAGCACCTCGGGGGTGTCACGTTCCGGGTCCACCGACACAAAAATGCCTTGCAGCTTGTCACCCTGCAGGCCCAGCAGGCGCTTGACCTCGGCGAGGTCGGTCAGCGCAGTGGGGCAGACATCGGGGCACTGGGTGAAGCCAAAGAACACCACCACGACCTTGCCCTTGAAGTCGGCCAGCGAGCGCTGCGCGCCGTTGTGGTCTGCCAGCTCAAAGCCTTTGGCATAGTCTGCGCCGGTGATGTCGATACTTTTGAACTTCAGTGTGTCCGGGCTGCAAGCGGCCAGCGCGCCCAGGGCCAGCGTGAGGGCGAAGGTTTTCAGGGCCTGACGGCGGGCGGTGTTGGGCGAATGCATGGATTTCCGGAAAGTCTCAGACGATGTAATGGTCCACCAGCAAGGCCGCAAACAGCAGGGACAGATGAATCAGCGAGAAGCGAAAGGTCTTGCGCGCCAGCGCGTCGGAATACTCGCGCCAGAGCTTCCAGCCGTACCAGCTGAAACCGATGCTCAAGATCACCGCCGCCACCAGGTACAGCCAGCCGCTCATCTGAAAGACAAAGGGCAGCAGACAAGCCGCAAACAGCACCAGGGTGTAGAGAAAAATCTGCAGCCGCGTGAATTCATTGCCGTGGGTGACGGGCAGCATCGGCAGGCCGGACTTGCGGTAATCCTCGACGCGGTACAGCGCAAGGGCCCAGAAGTGCGGCGGCGTCCAGAGGAAAATGATGAGGAACAAAATCAGCGCCTCGGGGCCGACCTCGCCGGTCATGGCGGCCCAACCCAGCACCGGAGGCATGGCGCCGGAGGCACCGCCAATGACGATGTTTTGCGGCGTGCGCGGCTTGAGGATGACGGTGTAGACCACCGCGTAGCCGACAAAGGTGGCGAATGTCAGCCACATGGTCAACGGGTTGACCCAGACATACAAAATCCACGAGCCCAGGCTGCACAGCGCCACCGAAAAGGCCAGCGTCAAACGGTTGTCCAACTGGCCTTGGGCGGTCGGTCGCCAGGCGGTACGGCGCATTTTCGAGTCAATGCCCTGCTCGACCAGGCAGTTGAAAGCGGCAGCAGCGCCGGCCACCAGCCAGATGCCGGCACTGGCGATCAGGGCCAGCCGCAGCTCCGCCAGACCCGGCACGCCGGGAACGGCCAGCACCATGCCGATCAGGGCGCAAAACACAATCAGCTGAATCACCCGTGGCTTGGTCAGCGCATGAAACTGCGCCCAGCGGGAGGCCAGAAATGGCAGAGGGGCCAGTGGCGCGGTGGAAGGTTCGGTGGGGTTCATGCGGACATTCGTGAAGCGTTCAATTTTGACGCAGTTGCCGGCACAGCGACGCGCCGGCAGGCAAACAAGGCGCCGGTCAGCACCACCACCAGCCCGGCCGCACCGCCCGTGTGCGACACCGCGGCCAGCAGCGGCCAGCCAAACAACACATTGCTCAGGCCCGTGGCCAGTTGCCACACGGCCAGCGCCAGAACCCAGCCCGCTTGTGAGCGCAGGGCAGGTACGCGGCTCAACTGGCGAGCCAGCAAAAGCAAGGCAGCCAGCACCACATAAGCGGCCAGTCGATGGGCGTAATGAATCGCCGTCAGCGCCTCAAAGCTGATGAACTCGTTGCCGTGGCCGGCGCCCAATTCGCGCCAGAGCGTGAAAGCCAGCCGCCAGTCCATGGCGGGCCACAGCGAACCCTGGCAAGCCGGAAACTGCGTGCAGGCCAGCACGGCGTAATTGGTGCTGACCCAGCCACCCAGGGCCAGTTGCAGCCA
>JBIKHR010000013.1:0-19248 GCA_044362035.1 Polaromonas sp.
AAATAGTGCAAATTTCGGGTGTTAGGCTCAACTGCGATGACGGGCTTCCCCATACTCAGTGCATGGCAACAGTAATAGCCCACATTGGCACCAATATTCACCAGCACATCCACATCGTCCATCAGTCTTCGCACCACCTTGGTTTCTTCCGGTTCGAAACTACCTACGGCCATGGCATCGTCCCCAACGAAGGTGAAACCCCATGGTGTTTTGCGCGGCGGATACCGCTGATCAAGTAAATCGCGGGAATTACGGTAGAAAAGTGCCAAGGCAGGAAAGCGCTCAACAACCGATCTAATTAAATTTTTAATCACGAGGAACCTTGTTTACGCGTACAGCTTATTCATTCAAGACTGCTTCACTGCCACACACTGCCAGCCAAAACACGCCAAATCCTCAGCACGTTTATTTTCACGCAGCTTGAAGTAAAGCAAGCCCAGCAGCGCATAAGCGTAAGCAAAAGGCCAACTCCAATTGCCCTGTTGGCGTTCCAGCCCCCCTAACCGGGTGATCTCTTGCAGCAGCAGGGCGTGCCAGTCGCCATTGGGGGTAAGCGATTCGATGCGGAAGCCGCGTTGCGCCAGATGGTATTCGTACCAGTATTTTGAAAACCCGCTGCAGTAGTGATAGGGAGCCATATGGACGTTGGAGGCGAACGGGGCGGTCAGTATCACGACGCCGCCGGGTTTAAGCAGTCGGGCGAATTCATCGAGCGCATGGGTGGGTTCAGGCACGTGCTCCAGCACTTCGCTGCAAAGAATGGCATCGAAGCTGGCATCTGGCGCGGGGATAGCAGTGATGTCGCTAACCAGGTCAATGCGCGTGGTGTCCCAGATTTTCGATTGCAAGCCTTCATCCGGCGCCCCCCCCCCCTTCCCTTGATACTGACAGAAGTCCTGTGAAACATAGTCCAGATGACCGCAGTACTGACGGTTTTTAAGCTCCCCTGCGCCGGCATCGAGCAATCGCACCCCTTCAGGCAAGGCGTTCAAGGTTTGCTTGAGCCAGGCTTGGCGGTTGATTTCGTTGATGTTTTTGATGAACACGCTGACTCCTTATTGGGGCATTGTTTTTGTGAAAATGAACAAGCCAAGTTGATAGCGCTGCAAAGCCAACTCAGACAGCGCTATGGCATCAAAGGCCGACTCTTGCGGCCCATTGTCTGACTTGATGACGATCAGTTTTTGCAAAACCATGCCGGCGGCCACACCGCAGCTCACGATGCTGCGTGGGTCAAACACCCAGTTGGCGTTAAATTCCACCCGCTCTTGACCAATGGGCGTGGAAAGATAAAACGTGCCGCCCGGCTGCAGCAACTGCGCCATGTTTGCGATGCCGCGCTGATAACCAAGCGGGTTGACCGGGTCGCCATAGCGCCCCAACCCAAAGTGTTCGAGGGCATGCAGGCATGAGAGCGAATCACAATAACCCTCTCCTGCAATGATTGGCAGTGAGGCCGGGTTCATGAGGTCAGCCTGACGAAACACCACCCCGGGCACAGCAGTGCTGATGGGCCGCACGTCGAACACTTCGCAATCCCGGAAACTGGCCACATGCGCCACAAAGCCATCCACCCTTGAACCAATATCTACATGTCTGACCGGCTTGGCGGCGTGAATGGCACGCGCCACCAGCAGGTCTTGCCAAAAGTATTCACTCTTAGTGGCGCCGCCCTCTTCGTAGCGGTCGTGCAGGCAAGGCATGAACTTCATCTCGCCAGGGTACTTTTTGCGGAATACGGTCCAGTCGTGCAGAAATACGGGCAGGCCGCGCAGCGAGCGCAAGAAGCGCTGCAGGTCGAGACCGAATTGGCTGGCGAGGAGCCAGTGGATCTTGATTAGTGTTGCCTTCAATTCACTCATGCCTTTATAGATAAACGCCTTGCCAGCAATGCCATCCAAACAAAATAAATGCCCGAAAAGGCGACCACCGCCCCCACCACACCTTGCATGCCAGCAAGCGCGGCGCCGATTACGTTAAACAAAACGCCGACCAGGGCGGTGACGATTTTTGCTGTGGTCATTGCTGATGGTTTCATTTCGCTCATCAGCTTCAAGGCAAGCATCTGGCCGGCGGCAAACATGCCCCCTGCCAGCACAACCCACGGAAGCAGGCGGGAACTTCCCTGGTATTCAGAAGCGACCAGCAATCCAAATAACCTTTCATGCAAAGCGAATGTGATCGCAAAGCCAAGCAGGGTGACGATGAGGGAAAAGTGGGCCATCCGCCAGCCGATCCGGTGGACGTTTGTATTGCGGGCATGGTCGGTCGCATCACCCGAACGCTGGTACAGGATGGGCCCAAAAAAACTCATGGCCATACCGGTGATTAGGGTGATGGGGGTGAAGCCCAGTTGAAACAGCACGGCGTACTGGCCAACATCAGTGGTGGATGCAAAGGCCTGCAAGGCCCAGCGGTCCGAGATTTGCTGCATCCATGTAAAGGTGCCAAAGGTGGTGAAGGGCAATGAGTAAGCCCATATCTGTGGCATCCACTGTTGGCGATTTGGAATGCGCGTTTGCTGCTGCGGGATGGTGCGGCGCAGAAAGACGAGTTGGGAAACCGTGATCAGCAAGGATGAGCAGGCGTAGCCGATTACCACTGCTGTGCTGGATGAGCCCAACCAGAGCACTACGCCCACCGCCAGCAGGATTTTCAGCCAGGCATCCAACCCGCCATGGGCGGCTACGATTGCCCGCTGCCGGGCGGCATTCTGAATGCCACTGAGTGTGCTGTTGTAGCCGCTCAGCACTGAGAACACCAACGCCGCAGCCGCCAAGCCTATCCATTCCGAATAGTCCAGCCAATAAAGGCTTGCCATGATGATCAGGCCGATGGCCACTACCGCCACTGTGGCATAGACCAGCAAGTAACGGGTGGCATCCAGATAGCCGCGCAAGTCCTGCTTTTCGGCAGCTATGGCATAAAACCGGCCGATGCCGACCGTGATGCCGCCCAATATCACTTGATTCACCAAGCCCGCAACGGTTAGCCCTAGGGCAAGTTGACCATACTGCGCTGGGGCAAGGTATTCGGTGAGTACACGCACCAGCACCAGCGCACCAGTGACCACCGCGATTTGGCCGATGACGATCCAGCCAAACTCTTTCGCGAGGCGTTTATAACGCGACAGTGTCACCCAAGCCCCCGGTAAATCAGGACTCCGTGAGCCAGTGCAACGATGGATATCTTCATGCTTTTCTGCCAATGGCGAAGTATTCCAACCCCGCCTTGCGCGGAATGGCTGGGTCGTATAGGTTGCGGCCATCAAAGATGAGCGGCTGCTTCAGCTTGAGCTTGATCGCCGCAAAGTCAGGGGCGCGGAACTCCTGCCATTCGGTGACGATGGCGAGTGCGTCGGCATCCATCAACGCATCCATCGGCGTTTGCGCGTACCGGATACGCGAGTCATCACCCAGCACGCGCTGCGCTTCATGGGTTGCCACGGGATCGTAGGCATGGACTGCCGCACCACGAGCCAGCAGATCGGCAATCAGCACCCGGCTTGGCGCTTCTCGCATGTCGTCGGTGTTGGGCTTGAAGGCCAGCCCCCAAAGAGCAACTGTCTTGCCGGCAAGGTTCTCGCCGAGGCGCTTAACGATCTTTTGCGACAGCACGCTTTTCTGCGCTTCGTTGGCGGCATCCACTGCCTGCAAGACCCTAAGGCCCTGGCCAGCCTCCTGGGCGGCACGGATCAGTGCCTGGACATCCTTGGGAAAGCAGGAGCCACCATAACCCACGCCAGGATAGAGAAAGTGAAAGCCGATGCGCGGGTCGGAGCCGATTCCTTTACGCACCAACTCGATGTCGGCACCGAGCTTTTCGGCCAAATTGGCAAGCTCGTTCATGAAGCTGATGCGGGTGGCGAGCATGGCGTTGGCGGCGTACTTGGTGAGTTCGGCGCTGCGCGCGTCCATGACGATGATCTTGTCATGGTTGCGGTTAAACGGCGCATAGAGTTCGCGCAAGAGTTGCTCTGCTTGCGGGCTGCTGGTCCCGATGATGATGCGGTCCGGCCGCTGGCAATCGCCAACAGCAGCCCCCTCTTTCAAAAACTCAGGGTTGGAAACAACATCAAACGGATACGCAAGCTGCCGGCTGGCAAGCACTGCTGCAACCCGGGCCGAAACTTTGTCTGCTGTGCCCACTGGAACGGTAGATTTGTCCACAAAGCACCGATACCCATCCATGTGCTGAGCAATGGTCTCTGCCACGGTCAACACATATTTCAAGTCGGCACTTCCGTCTTCATCAGGCGGCGTACCCACAGAAATGAACTGAATTTCGCCATGCTTGACGCCTTGCGCAGCATCAGTCGTAAATGCCAACCTACCTTGCTCGCAATTATTTTTAACCAGTGACTCCAACCCTGGCTCGTAGATGGGAATAACGCCTTGCTGTAGTTTTTTGACTTTTACAGGGTCTATATCGACGCAAACCACGTGATGCCCCGCATCTGCAAGCACAGCGCCTTGCACCAAACCAACATAGCCGGTACCAAAAACAGTAACTTTCATGGCTTGTAATAACCCTTGTACCACGCCACAAACCTCGCCACCCCCTCAATCACCGGCGTATTGGGCTTGAATCCGACCCAAGCATTGAGTTCATCGGTATTGGCCGCCGTGACTGGCACGTCCCCGGGCTGCATGGGCAAGAAGTTTTTCTGCGCCGTTTTGCCCAAGGCGCTTTCCAGCGCGGTGATGTAGTCCATCAAGGGAGTGGGCAGGTTGTTGCCGATGTTGAACACGCGGTAAGGCGCGTTACTGGTGGCCGGGTCTGGGTTAGCGGCGTCAAACGCCGGGTTGGGTGTGGCAGGCTTGTCGATGACGCGAGTGAGGCCTTCCACGATGTCGTCGATGTAGGTGAAGTCACGCACCATCTGGCCGTGGTTGAAGACGTCAATAGGCTTGCCTTCCAGAATGGCCTTGGTAAAGAGAAACAGCGCCATGTCGGGCCGGCCCCAGGGGCCATAGACCGTAAAGAAGCGCAGGCCGGTGGTGGGCAGGCGAAACAGGTGGCTGTAGGTGTGGGCCATCAGCTCGTTGGCTTTTTTGGTGGCGGCGTACAAGCTGACGGGGTGGTCTATATTGTGATGCTCGCTAAAAGGCAAGGCGGTGTTGCCGCCATAGACGCTGGAGCTGCTTGCGTAGGCCAAGTGTTCCACGCCGTTGTGCCGGCAGCCTTCCAGTACATTGGTGAAGCCTTGCAGGTTGGCGTCTATATACGCATGCGGATTGGTGAGCGAGTAGCGCACCCCGGCCTGGGCTGCCAGGTGAATGACGCGCTGGGGTTTCTCGCGTGCAAACAGCTCGGCCATGACTTGGCGGTCTTCCACGCTGAGCTTTTGGAAGCTGAAGTTGGGGTGGCTGGTAAGGCGCGCCAGGCGCGCTTCTTTGAGGGAGACGTCGTAGTAGTCGTTCAGGTTGTCAACGCCCACCACTTGGTCACCCCGCGCCAGCAGACGCAGGCATGTGTGCATGCCGATGAAGCCGGCGGCGCCGGTGAGGAGGATTTTCATGTTTTTCTTAAGTAGCGTCTTGTCTAAAAACGCCTCTCGCGAAGCTTAGACAATCACAAAATCAATGGGTTAAAGCGTTTTTCGTTTACTTTTTTATAAGTTTTCTAGCATCCATTCAAGGCTATCCGCCTATTTCTCAAGATGCCATGTCGCGGCAGATCTGGGACCACGGGGTTTCACCATCTTCCAGCCTCCACACCAACTGGGCGCGGTCATGCACATCCAACACCGCAGAGTTGGCCAAGGCCGCCATGTACTGGCCAATATCCTGAGGCGAATCGAGGTTGGACTTGAACTCCACCGTAGCAGCCTCGCGCGGTAAGCGGCGCAGGCGCTCCAGTGTGTCCAGCAAGGTTTGGTGCTCCATTACAAACTGCGCATTGGCGGGCCTTACAGCCGCCCATCAGCCGCACCAAGCGGCAATATGCTTTTTACGTCAAACAACACAGCGCCAGGCTGGCCCAAGGCCTTGATTCCCTGCTCCCCCAGCGCCACAAACTGGTGGTGCCCCACGGCCAGGACGATGGCAGCGTATTGGCCGGACTGCGGCGGCACGCTCAGGCACTGTAAGCCGTATTCATGCGCGGCTTCGGCCACGTTGATCCACGGGTCGTATACATCCACCTGGGTGTTGTAGCCTTGCAGGGCCTTGATGACGTCCACCACTTTGGTGTTACGCAGATCGGGGCAGTTTTCTTTGAAGGTCAGGCCCAACACCAGCACTTTGCCGCCCAGAACGGGCAGGTTTTTGCGCAGCATGAGCTTAACGGTCTCATCAGCCACATGGCTAGCCATGCTGTCATTGATGCGGCGGCCGGCCAAAATGACTTCGGGGTGGTAACCCACCTCTTGCGCCTTGTGCGTCAGGTAATACGGGTCCACGCCAATACAGTGCCCGCCGACCAGGCCGGGGCGAAAGGGCAGGAAGTTCCACTTGGTGCCGGCAGCCTGAAGCACCTCCAACGTGTCGATATTCAGTTTGCGGAAGATCAGGCTGAGCTCATTCATCAGAGCAATGTTCACATCCCGCTGAGTGTTCTCAATCACCTTGGCAGCCTCGGCCACCTTGATGCTGCTAGCCTTATGGGTTCCGGCGGTGATGATTTGCCGGTAGAGCGCGTCCACGGCCTCGGCCACTTCAGGCGTGCTGCCGCTGGTCACCTTCTTGATGCTAGGCAGACGGTGCTCTTTGTCACCTGGGTTGATGCGCTCGGGGCTGTAGCCGCAGTGGAAATTTTGGTTGTACTTCAACCCTGAGAACTTCTCCAACACGGGTACACACACCTCTTCCGTAGCGCCGGGGTACACGGTGGATTCATAGATGACGACCGCGCCCGGCGGCATGACCTTGCCCACTGTCTCGCTGGCCTTGACCAGCGGCGTCATGTCGGGCCGGTTGGCCTGGTCCACCGGGGTGGGCACGGTGACGATGAAGACTTTGCATTGGCGCAAGTCGTCCGGGTTGGTAGTGAAGCGCAGGTGTTGGGCCTGCGCCAATTCATCGGGCGCCACTTCCAGCGTGCTGTCGCGCCCGGCTTGCAGCTCGGCAATGCGAGCGGCGTTGATGTCAAAGCCCAGCACTTGGCGCTGTTTGCCGAACTCCACAGCTAAAGGCAGGCCCACATAGCCGAGGCCGATGACGGCAATTTTTTCTTGATTCAGGTTCATGGGGCTGGACGCGATGGGTCGAAAACGTGGGTATAAAGGATCGAGGGCTGCATGGGGTGGCTTACTCGGCACTCACATTAACGCTGTAGCCGTGATTCTTCAACAAAGCATGTTTTTTAGCATCCGCCAGATCAGCAGACACCATTTCCCGGATCATTTCATCCAGCGTGATCTCCGGTATCCAGCCGATTTTTTCTTTGGCTTTGGTGGGGTCGCCGAGCAGGGTTTCTACTTCGGTCGGGCGGAAGTAGCGGGGGTCTATGCGGATGATGGGTACTTCTTGGGAGGTAGATTGCCGCGCTTCGCTCGCAATGACGGGGATTTTTGCGTATCCAATTTCGTTGACGCCCTCGCCTTCCCAGCGAATTTGCATACTCAGCTCTGCTGCAGTCCACTCGATGAACTGGCGCACGCTGTATTGCTTGCCGGTGGCGATGACGAAGTCTTCAGCTTTGTCTTGCTGCAGCATCATCCACTGCATGCGCACGTAGTCTTTGGCGTGGCCCCAGTCGCGAAGTGCGTCTATGTTGCCCATGTACAGGCAGTCTTCTAGGCCCAGGCTGATGTTGGCTAGGCCACGCGTGATTTTGCGGGTGACGAACGTCTCGCCCCGGCGCGGGCTTTCGTGGTTAAACAAGATGCCGTTGCAGGCGTACATGCCGTAGGCCTCGCGGTAGTTGACCGTGATCCAGTAGGCGTAGAGCTTGGCCACGGCGTAGGGGCTGCGCGGGTAAAAGGGCGTGGTTTCTTTTTGGGGGGTTTCTTGCACCAAGCCGAAAAGCTCGCTGGTGCTGGCTTGGTAGAAGCGGGTCTTCTTCTCCAGCCCGAGGATGCGAATAGCTTCCAGAATGCGCAGCGTGCCCATGCCGTCGACGTCTGCGGTGTATTCGGGGCTCTCAAAGCTGACAGCCACGTGGGACTGAGCGCCGAGGTTGTAGATTTCGTCTGGTTGTGTTTCTTGAATGATGCGCGTCAGGTTGCTGCTGTCGCACAAGTCCCCGTAGTGCAACTTGAAGCGGGCGTTGTCTACGTGCGGGTCTTGGTAGATGTGGTCTACGCGCTGAGTATTGAACGAACTAGCCCGGCGTTTGATGCCGTGAACTGTGTAGCCTTTCTCCAGCAGGAATTCGGCCAAGTAGGAGCCATCTTGGCCGGTGACGCCAGTGATGAGGGCGACTTTTGGGGTTGTTGTCATGGATGGGTTGGGAATGGATCGCCGCGCTACGCTCGCAATGACGGCGCGTCGAGTAATGACGAGGCTAGGAAATCTTGGTAGGCGGTGGTGAGGCCTGCTTCTAGGCCTACTTGGGCCTGCCAGCCGAGTGCATTCAACCGGCGGCTGTTCATCAGCTTGCGCGGGGAGCCGTCGGGTTTGTTGATATCAAAGTCAATAACGCCTTGGTAGCCGACAGTCTTGCCTACGGCCAGTGCCAGCTCTTTGATGGTGATGTCTTCACCGAAGCCGACGTTGATGTGACTTTGCATGGGCTGGGTGTGGGCGTCCAGCATGGCTTTGGGCTGGTTCATGACGAACACGCTGGCGGCGGCCATGTCGTCGACGTACAAAAACTCGCGCCGTGGTGTGCCGCTGCCCCAGATGGTGACGTTGGGGGCGTTGGCCACTTTGGCTTCATGGAAGCGGCGAATCAATGCAGGGATGACGTGGCTGTTGTCTGGGTGGTAGTTGTCGCCAGGGCCGTACAGGTTGGTGGGCATGACGCTGCGGTAGTCCACGCCGTGACTCGCTCCGTACTGGCGGTTGTAGCTCTCGCACAGTTTGATACCGGCAATTTTGGCAATGGCGTAGGGCTCGTTGGTGGGCTCCAAGATGCCAGTGAGCAAGGCATCTTCGGCCATGGGCTGCGGGGCGAGCTTGGGGTAAATGCAGCTGGAGCCGAGGAACAGGAGCTTTTGAACGCCGTTCCTAAAAGCCGCGTCAATGACGTTGGCCTGCATCATCAGGTTTTGGTAGATGAACTCGGCCGGGTAGGTGTTGTTGGCGTGAATGCCACCGACTTTGGCTGCGGCTAGGTAGACCTGGGTGGGCCTTTCTTGGGCAAAGAAAGCCTGCACCGCGGCCTGGTTGGTCAGGTCCAACTCGGCGTGGGTTTTGGTAACAAAATTGGTTTGGCCCTGCTGCTGCAGGGTGCGGACGATGGCGCTGCCGACCATGCCCCGGTGGCCTGCGACGTAAATTTTGTCCATGGCTTTATCTGCGGCCATAGGTGTCCTCGAATCGCACTATGTCGTCTTCGCCCACGTAGCTGCCCGACTGCACCTCAATCAGCTCCAGGTCGGTCTTGCCCGGATTTTCCAGGCGGTGCTTTACGCCCAGCGGAATGTAGGTGCTCTGGTTTTCTGTCAGCAAGACTTCTTCTTCGCCCTTGGTGACCAGTGCCGTGCCCTTGACCACGATCCAGTGCTCTGCGCGGTGGTGGTGCATTTGCAGGCTGAGCTTGGCGCCCGGGCGCACGGTGATACGCTTGACTTGGTGTCGCTCGCCCACGTCCACGCTGTCATAAGTA
Organism: Polaromonas sp.; assembly: GCA_044362035.1. GTDB lineage: Bacteria > Pseudomonadota > Gammaproteobacteria > Burkholderiales > Burkholderiaceae_C > Polaromonas. The sequence continues at coordinate 9,715 of JBIKHR010000013.1, forward strand.
CCCCAGGGACGAGCGACTTTACGGTGCTGGGCTGACTGGGAGATGTTGTCTGCGTCCAGGCGGGCCACGACTTGCTTGACCTGCTCCACGTGGCTGCTGGCCGCAATCAGCACGGCGTCTGGCGTGTCGATGACTAACAGGTCTTGCGTGCCCAGGACCACCACCGGGCGGTGCGGCGCGTGCACAAAGGTGTTGCTGGCGTGCAGCGCAAAGCCTTGGCCGTGCAGGCGGTTGCCTTGGGCGTCGGCGGGGGTGAGGTCTGCCACGGCGCTCCAGCTGCCGACGTCGCTCCAGGCGCTGGCAAAGGGGAGCATGGCTATGTTGGCGTGATGTTCCATGACGGCGTAGTCAATGCTTTCTGCGCGGCAGGCTTCAAACGCTTGCGCTTGGGGCCGCATAAAGCTGCCATCACGGGCGGCGGCTTGCATGGCCTGATGGCAGGCCTGCAGGATGTCGGGGGCGTGTTGGCCCAGGGCGCTGAGCAGGGTTTGGGTAGAACACAAGAAGATGCCGGCGTTCCAGAGGGCGCTGCCTGAGAGCAGCAAAGCTTCGGCTTTTTCTTGAGCGGGCTTTTCTGTGAAGCCATCGACCTTGAAGGCGCCGTCTGGCCGGGCGCTGCCTTGGAGAATGTAGCCGTAGGCGGTGCTGGGGAAGGTGGGCGAGATGCCAAAGGTAACGATGGCGCCGTCTTTAGCTGCGGCAAGGCCTTGCTTGACGACTTGGGCAAAGGCAGCAAAGTCTGGAATGTGGTGGTCTGACGGGCAGAACAGCAGCAAATCGTCTGGTTTTGCGGCCAAAGCTGCAATGGCCATGGCGGCCGCGGTGTTGCGGGCCACGGGCTCCAGCAAGACGGTGCCCGGCAGATTGGCGGCCTGCATGGCTTCAGACACCAGAAAGCGGTGGTCTTCAGACGCCACGCAAATAACACTCTGGCTAAGCAATGAAACCCGCTCTAACGTGAGCTGGAGCAGGCTTTTGTTGTCAATCAGGGGCACAAACTGCTTGGGGAACAGCTTGCGGCTGAGCGGCCAAAGCCGCGTGCCAGAGCCGCCGCAAAGAATGACGGGGGTGATGTTGTTCACTTGTGGCCAGGCACTTCGCTGTTTTTGGCTTCAATCTCTGACTGCAAGGTATCGATCTCCACCCTCAACGCCTCGTACTCGTCCATTTTTCGCTTTAAGAAGCTGCCGGTCAGCGCCATTTTTTCAGCGATGCCGGCTGGGGTCAGCAGGTACACGTAGCCAAACTTGTTTTGGCTTTGGCTGAAGTTTTGCACCTTGACCAGGCCCTTGGCCATCAGAGCGTTCAGGCAGTAGTTGACTCCGCCAAAGCTGATGCCCAGCGCCTTGGCCATCTCGCGCTGAGAGATATTGGGGTTGGCGTGCAAGATCTTCATCAGCCGAAAGCGCGTGTCTTCTTGTTGCCGGGTTTGGCGGGAGGTTGAAGGGGCTTGCATGGAAGGGCCTGGAAGCAGGATAGTTACCGCAGTGCCGCGTTGGTAAAAAACAGCGCCTGAGGAATAGAACAGAATAGAACAGATCGATCGAGTCAGATCAAGTTTAGTGTGAAACAGCAACTTTGTTGATACCGAATGTAAAAAAATAATTGATTTGGCGATATTCCCCGGCACGCTGGTGCAGGTGGGCTGCCAGGCGAGCGGCTTCCCTCAAAATAAGAGCTGGCGATGCGAAAAAAATATCCATTTCCTTGGACGAAGCCTTGTGGGAGTGGCATTTTTCGCATCGTTGGGCGCAGAAAAATCAGCGCCTTCATTGGGTCCCTTGTGAGACCTCACATTGCACAGGAGGATCTGCCGCGGGAGTCAGCCCCACAGCCGCATTCATCTTGCATGGCAATGCGGTGAATGGGTTGCCCCTACAGGTTGGGGGCCCTGGACAGGACATCTACCTTGCGCCCATGCATGGAGGGTGACACCCGGTTGGCCACTCAGGCGACCATGAGGGCGGGCTCTGGTGTGGCTTGCTGCACCGCCACCATCAAATTGAGCTGATTAGCCCCCGCCGGTACGCAAGAAGCTGGGGATGACCGCCTTGAGTCTGTCTTGCAAGCTGGGCCCGTAGTCGTTGGCCGCCACCTCAATCCGTCCCAAGTCCTTGGCGTTGCGCCCGGCACGAAATCGGTCGAGGATGGAGCCGCTCATCTTGGGCTGGTACAGGCCTTTGGCTTTTGGCTTTTCAGCTTCTTGAATGCGCCCGAGTTCTTGTATGGCGCGGCCGAAATCGATGAAGTTCTCACGCGTCTCGTCATGGCTGGTCTTGACAAAAAACTCAGTGCCAAAAAATTCACTGGCTTTTTCATTGAATCGGACCGGCGGCGACAGGAAAAATGCAGTCGTGAAGGACTGGTAAAAGATATTCGAGTAGGTTTCCATGTTCACCACCCGGCTTGGCACCACCACCAGTTTGGGCGGGTTGCGCAGGGTTGAATTGAACACAAAATCGAAGCGGTTGATGAACTCGAGCGTGCTGTCCAGTTCTACCCGTGAGAGCGAACTGGGCACCAGCACCAGGTCAAATTCAAACAAAAACTCGGGCGGCAGGATGTCCGTCCAGGTCAGGTCGGCAATCAGCACTTCGGTCGTTGATTTGGCTGCGCGCAATGCGCCCCGGGCCTGCAACAAGGCCATGCCCACGCCTTTGTTGTTGGGCGACTCTACCGAAATGCACTGGATGCCGATGGGGGCTGCGCTGCGAACCCATTTTCCTGCTGTCGCTTGGTGGTCCAGGTCAACCAGTGCGGTTGATTTACCGGCGGTGTGAGCGAAATAAGCCGCCAGGTTGGCGGAGACCGTGCTCTTGCCGACACCGCCCTTTTGGCTGGTGATCAAGATCTTGAGTGTTGCTGTCATGACACCTTTCATAACTCAACACGCAAGACGGTGTGAATTAATTAATTTGGGCGGATAGAATCCCAAAGTGTATTTAATCACAAAAGTCGTTATCTTTTGTAACGCTTTTTATAAAAGGACATCCGGCCATGAGCAAACCAAGCCCCAAACTTGTCATGATGCGTTTTGACCCCCGCGGCGGCTGGGTCAAGCCCAGCGATGAATCCGTTCAGGTTGAACCTGCCCTGCAAGCTGAACAGCCCGCGGCCGCCCTGCCCCAACCTGAAGCGCCGGCGAAGTTCTCCGCCCAATCGATTACAGAGCTCGGCGATTCGATCGTCGATGTCTTTAACTCACTCAAGCTCGAAGACCCCCGCCTGCAAGCCTGGGAACAGGTGAACTCGGCCATACGGCGCATGTCTGACAAGCTGACAGAGCAAAAGTTGCTGGAAGAGCGCCTGGTTTCTGTGAAGGCCGAGATTGCGGGCCTGCGCAGCCTGGCCTCGGAACTGGTGGACTCGGCTTACCAGAACGAAGTCGAAGTGCATGCCACCTCGAAGGTGCGCGTTCAGGTGGCTGAGTCACTGAACAAGAAAATCAACACCGCCTTGAAGGGTTGAACATGCGTTCAAGGTTTTTTGGCGCGCTGGGCGGCCTGCTGGTGTTGCTGAACTGGGCTTTTTTCCTGACGGTGACGCTGCTGATCTGGGTACAAGCCGGTGACTTTGCCTGGCTTCAAAAGCTGCACTGGACCTATTTCCTCACCGACCTGTCGGGCCTGTTTGAACTGGCCGCTGTGCCGGCCGGTAGCGTCTGGCTGGCCTGGCTGCTGCTGAGCGCTTGCTTCAGTGTGGTTTGGCTGGCCAAGCCGGCAGCCCCGGAGGCGGCCAAGCCCGCCCCTGTAGTTGCCGCAACACCACCACCGCCGAACGCGGTGGAAGTGCGACAAGACGCGATTGAGTCGCGCCCCGAAGTGCAAGAAAAACTCAAGCGCCTGGACCGCTGGCTCAGCCAAGCCTGAAAAGCCGCTTACTGCGGTTCAATCTTGGCGTCGCGGATGGCCTTGGCCCACTTGTCGGTTTCGGCCTTCGAACGCTTGGCCAACGCTTCAGGCGTGCCCGGGTCGGTTTCAAAGCCCAGCGCTGCAAAGCGGTCCAGGATGTCCTTGTTGCCGGCGGCGGTGTTGATGGCGCGGTTGAGCTTTTGAATGATGTCCGTCGGTGTGCCAGCCGGGGCAAACACGGCAAAGTATGCAATCAGCTCGTAATCTTTCAGGCCCAGCGCTTCATTGACAGTGGGCAGTTCAGGAATGGCCTTGGAACGCTTGGTCGATGTCACGGCCAGACCCCGCACCTTGCCGCCTTTCACTTGCGGCAGCATCACGGCGAAGTCAGCAGAGAACATGTTGACCTGCCCGCCGATCAAGTCGGTCATGGCGGCTGGGCCGCTTTTGTAGGGCACGTTGGTCATCTTGACGTTGGCCATGCTGGCCAGCACTTCTGACGAAACCAGCTGCGAAGTGCTGGCGCTGGCAAAAGTGACCTGCTCGGGCTTGGCCTTGGCCAGGGCCACCAATTCAGCCAGCGTTTTAACAGGCACGTCGTTGTTGACGGCAATGATCAGCGGCACCGAGCCCAGGTAAGCGACGGGTGCAAAAGCGGTGTCCTGGTCGTAGGGCAGCTTTTTCATCAGGCTTTTCAGCGCGGCATTGGTGCTGTTGGTGCCAATCAGGATGGTGTAGCCGTCCGGTGCGGACTTGGCCACCGCGTCGGCACCCAGCATGCCGAGGACGCCGGCCTTGTTTTCCACCACCACGGGCTGCTCGAGAATCTCGCCCATTTTGGCTGCGAAGGCGCGGGCGATCTGGTCGGTGGCGCTGCCGGCGGCAAACGGCACGACGGCCTTGATCGGCTTGCTGGGGTACGCCTGGGCGCTGACGGCGCCCGAGTAAACCGCGCTCAAACCCAGCACCAGGCTGATCAGGCAGCGGGACAGGGACGAAACAGACAAGGATGGTGTTAACAAGTTCATGAGGACTCCGGAGGGTGAATTTTTTCTGCACTCGATTATTGCTCTGCAGAGGACCCACTGGCGCATGGGCTAACCCGAATACCGGCGGCCCGCGCCACTCAGCGGCGCTGAAACTGAAACCGGCCGGCCAACCACTTCAAGGCATAAGCGCCAATCAGCGCGCCGTTCAAGTCACCCAGCATCATCCACACAACCATCTCCGGCGAGGCGAGTTGACGGGGGTCAAAGATGGTCCACACCAGGTGGTGAACACCGGCATTGGCAGCGCAGTAAACCACGGTCACCAAGCACAAGTCTTTCAAAGACGTCAAGCTGACGGGCCGGCCATGAATGCGTTCAAACAACCAGAGGGCCAGCAAAGGCCCCAAGGCAGAGCAGGCCACGTTCATGAAACCAACCAGATTAATGCCGTCCAAACCTTGCATCAAGAAAATGCCACCCAGGACGGTGGCCAGTGTGCCCCTGAATTTGCCCAGCAAAAGCACATGAAGCAGGCGCAAAAAAGCCGGCAGGTAAATCAGGCTCACATGCGGCGTGATCTCGGCAAAGTCCAAAAAATTGTCCGTGACGACATGGAGCAAGGCGAAGAGCAGCGCAAAAATAGGGATCAGCAAAAGCTCGAACATAAAAACTTGGTGGAACCGGATCAACGGGCTGATGCCGGGCCAGGCCGGCGCAGCGGCGTCAGCAGGTGAGAAAGCCCGTTGTGGTCAAGCTCGAGCATCAGCGCCAGCAGTCGGCCCAGTTCGCCATGGGGAAAGCCCTCGCGGGCAAACCAGGCCAGGTAATTGCCGGGCAAGTCCGCTAGCAACCGGCCTTTGTACTTGCCAAAGGGCATCTGACGCGTCACCAGCAAATTGAGGTCTTCGGCTTGCACGGGCTTGGGTCCGAATCAGCCGCCAGCGGCCTTGACGCTGTAACCCTTGTCCGCCAGCAGGCGCATCACCAGTTCGCGGTGGTCGCCCTGCACTTCGATCACGCCGTCCTTGACCGTGCCACCCGTGCCGCAAGCGGCCTTGAGCTGCTTGCCGAGTTGCGTCAATGCGGCGTCTTCCAGCAGAACACCCTGCACCAGCGTGACTGTTTTGCCGCCACGCCCCTTGCTCGAGCGCGACACGCGCACCACGCCATCACCGGCAGGCAGGGCGCGGGCGCTTTTGCACACGCAAGCGGCCGTGGCCTGGCGGCACACCGGGCAGGTACGGCCGACATCGGTCGAATAAACAAGGCGGCTGGCGCCAGGGCTGCTTTTCATTGTCAAAAAAACTATCGCTTCAAATCAAACACAGCAGTGCATTCTGCCGCAAATCCCCTGCCGACAAGGGGCCGGATTCTGTGCTGGACAAAGGGCTGCGGGCAGACTTCTAGAATAAGAGGCTACTTTTTTATTCCAAGGCCAACATGATCGTCGAGCAAATCTGGACCGGCAACATTCTGCGCAATTTCAATTACCTGGTGGCCTGCCCCGACACCGGCGAAGCGCTGGCCATTGACCCGCTGGACCACGAAAAATGCTTGGCCGTGGCCAAGGCAAAGGGCTGGGAAATCACCCAGATTCTTAACACGCATGAGCACCACGACCACACAGGCGGCAATGCAGCCGTGGTCGCTGCCACAGGCGCCAAGGTCATAGCGCACCACAAGGCCGCAGGCAAAATTCCGTGCATGAACCGCGGCGTGCAGGCTGGTGACGTGATCAAGGTAGGCCGGCATATTGAGCTTGAATGCCTGGACACGCCGGGCCACACTTTTTGCCATATCTGCCTGTGCGCGCATGCCGAGCAACCGGCCCTGTTTTCAGGCGACACCTTGTTCAATGCGGGTGCTGGCAATGTGCACAACGGCGGCGATGTGAACGCGCTCTACAGCACATTCACCGAGCAGCTCATGCGCCTGCCGGACAACACGCGCATTTTTCCCGGCCATGACTACATGGAAACCAACCTGAAGTTCACGCTGGCCCGCGAGCCCGACAACGCCGCCGCCAAGACCCGCCTGGCAGCGGCCATGGGGCATGACCCGGCGCAAGCCATGGCGACCACGCTCAAAGAAGAAAAAGAGCACAACACCTTCATGCGCCTTGACAGCCCGGGCGTGCTCGCGCAATTGCGCCAGAGCTTTCCGGACCTGCCGGAGCAGCTAGATGCCAAAACCGTTTTCACGCACCTGCGTGAGCTGCGCAACAACTGGTGAGCTTGACGATCTAAAGTCCTCACCGCTACCCTTGCGACACCACAGGCCGCCAACCCAAGAAAGACCGCCATGCCACCACGTTTGACCGCGCAAGACTTTGAGAAGGAACTGCTGACTCTTTTTGACGCCTATGTGCACGGCGGCATGGACCGGCGGGGCTTTTTAGACAAGGCGCAAAAGTTTGCCAAAGCCGGTGTCACGGCGGCCGGTCTGCTGGCGGCGCTCAGCCCCAACTTTGCGGCCGGGCAGCAAGTGCGCCAGGATGACCCGCGCTTGACCACCGAACGCGTCAGCTACCCATCACCCAACGGCACGGGCACTGTCAAAGGCTATCTGGCCCGCCCGGCCAGCGCGGGCAGCAGCAAGCTGCCAGCCATTTTGGTGGTGCACGAAAACCGTGGCCTGAACCCGCACATTGAAGACATCGCCCGCCGGCTGGCGCTGGACGGCTTTATGGCGTTTGCCCCGGATGGCCTGACCGTGGCAGGCGGTTACCCGGGCGACGAAGACAAGGCGCGTGAGGCCTTCGGCAAGCTGAACGGCGCCAAGATGCTCGAAGACTTTTTGGCCGCAGCGCAGTGGCTCAAGGCCCGCAATGACGGCACCGGCAAGCTGGGCGTGGTGGGCTTTTGCTATGGCGGCGGAGTGGCGCACCAGTTGGCCATCCGCCTGCCGGACCTCAACGCGTCAGTGCCTTTTTATGGCAACGTGCCTGCGCCCGCAGACGCTGCCAAGGTCAAGGCCCCGATGCTGGTCCACCTGGCGGGCATAGACGAGCGCATCAACGCCGCCTGGCCCGCCTACGAGGCCGCGCTGAAAACCGCAGGTGCGCGCTTCACTGTGCACCAATATGCCGGCACCCAGCACGGCTTTAACAACGACACCACGCCGCGCTATGACGTGCCGGCCGCCAAACTGGCCTGGGACAGGACGGTCGCCTTTTTCAAGGCCACGGTTTAAGTTGCATAAGCCCCGGGCGCTTTACAGCGCCCGGCCCAGGCGCGCAACGCCTTCTTCAATCTTCGCCAAATCGGCGGTGGCAAAGCTCAGGCGCAGGGCGGCCATGTCCGGCTCGCGCGCGTAAAACGGCGCGCCGGGCACAAAGGCCACGCCTTGCGCAATGGCTCGTTTGGCAAACTCGGCGGCGTCAGCGCTTTGGCCGCCCACGCCTGTCAGGCGGGCCCAGAAGAACAAGCCGCCTTCGGGCTGGGTGAATTCAATCGCATCGCCGAGCTCACGCTTCAGCGCTGCGCCCATGGCAGCAGCCCGCTCCGCATACACAGCACGCACGCGCGCCAGTGTGGCAGGCATGCGACCGGCTTTGAGGTATTGCGCGGCCGTGGCCTGGGCAAAAGTGCTGGTGTGGGCGTCACTGAACTGCTTGCACATGGTGGCTTTGGCCAGCAGTTCAGCAGGGGCAATCATCCAGCCCACGCGCAGACCCGGGCTGAGCACCTTGCTCAGGCTGCCGCAATAAGCCAGCAGCTCGCGGCTACCGGGAACGTCGGCGCTCAGCGCCAGCAGGCTGGGCGGCGGCGCATCATGAAAGTACAGGTCGCCATAAGGATCGTCTTCGACAACCAGAGTCTGATATTTGACAGCCAGCTCCAGAATTTTTTTGCGGCGTGCCAGGTTCAGCAAGGCGCCGCTGGGGTTTCCGAAGGTCGGGATCAGGTAAACAAACTTGGGTTTGTGTTCTGCCATCAAGCGCTCGAGTGCGTCGGTTTGCACGCCCTCTGCGTCAATCGGCGCGCTGATGATGTCGGCGCCGTAAAGCCGGAAGCACTGGATGGTGGCCAAAAAAGTCGGGCCTTCCACAATCACCTTGTCACCCGGGTCGATCATGGTTTTGCCCAGCAGGTCCAGACCTTGCTGGCTGCCGGTGGTGACGATCATGCCGTCGGGCGTCACGCTCACGCCCTTGCTGGCCATGAAGGTGGCCAGTTGCTCGCGCAGCGGGTTGTAGCCCTCGGTGGCGCCGTACTGCAGCGCACCGCCGGCCTCTTCACTCAGCGCCAAGTTGACGGCAGCCTGAATGCCTTCCACGTCAAACATGGCACTGTCCGGAAAGCCGCCCGCGAAACTGATGACGCCGGGCTTGCCAAGCAGTTTGAAAAGCTCACGGATGGCGGACGTTTCGACGTTGTTCAGGCGGTCGGCAAATGGCAGCGGCATAGAAGAGACCCGGTCAGGTTGAGATTCAGAGCCGAATGTTACCGCCCACAGCGCGTAGCGCAGCCCGCAGTCTTCACCAGCCTAAACTGGCGCGCATGAAAACCGCCGACATCTCCGCCTTTTTTACCACGCTCAAAGCCGCCAACCCGATGCCGGTGACCGAGCTGGAATACACCAGCGTGTTCGAGTTGCTCACCGCGGTGCTGCTGTCGGCGCAGGCCACCGACGTGAGCGTCAACAAGGCCACGCGCCTGCTCTTTCCGGTGGCTAACACGCCGCAGAAAATT